>JAPPFQ010000653.1 GCA_028875135.1 Acidobacteriota bacterium | reverse complement strand
CCTGGGGCGAGGCTTTCATTGCCGATGCCGCATCCGATCAGCTTCACCGTGTTTTTCTGAGGGAGGGAAAGCTGGTGGCGGAGAACCCCGTCAAGAGTCCGACTCTGAAAGCTCCCAGGGGTCTCGACTTCACGGCTTCCGGGGAACTGTTCGTCGCCAACGGCACGGCCAATCCCCATGCCGTCTCCCGACTCAAGTTCAATCTGAGCGGCTTCACCCGTTGGTGGCCGCGGCCCGGGAAGGGATTGGATCTCGACGGGAGCGGAGCCCTGGATGTGGCGGTGGCGGAGCCGGTGGGGTACGTGATCTCCGAGAAGACCCATCCTATCCAGCAACTCAGTGCTGAAGCGGCCGGAGGGCACTACGGAATTTCACAGGTAGTCTTTCTCGCGCCGCAAATCAACTCGGAATCGGCGGTCATCGCCCTGGTTCAGTACGGCCCCGGGGGCAACACTCCGGTCCACTACCATCCGAACATGGAGCAGATCGAAATCGTGCTGGAGGGAAAAGCCCTGTGGGAGGTGGGCGAGTTCGAGCGCGAAGTCGGTCCCGGGGACGTCATCTTCACGCCCCGCTTCGTCAAGCACGGATACAAGGTGCTCGGAGACAAGCCCTTCAAGTTTTTGCAGTTGGAGTGGAGGAATATCGAGGACTAGCTGGTCGGAAACTCCCCTGTTTCACTCTGTTTCAGAGGCTCCGTCATGTGGAGGAATGGCGGCCCGGCTAGGTAAAAAGTGGATAGTGGTTAGTGATTAGTGGATAGTTATCTAATCGACACGTCAAGCATCTTATAGATCTCGGCGCAGTCCTTCATAGAGTACAACCAAGTCGTCAGGCACTTGCCTGTTATTGGGACTAGCCACTGACCACTTGTTACTCGTTTGGCAACACGCCGGTTTAAGCCCGAATGATTCGTTGGGTCCTGTGTGGCGGGAGGGCGGCTAGGCCGAGACCGGCAGTTCCGGGTAGCTGGGTCCCTGAACGATCTCTCCCACGGCCACTCCCTCCACCGAGGCCATGCGGTCGTTCCAGTCCTCGCCGCCGCGGCGGATATGTCCCGGCATCAGGTGCATGACGTAGCTTCGCCGCGGGTTGTCGGTCTTGTTGCCGTAGGAGCCGTGAAAGGTCCTGCAGTGGTGAAAGTGGCAGTGGCCGGCCGGCACCTCGCAAGGGACCGGTTCTACCTTGACCGGCAGATCGGCGCGCTTCAGCAGCCACTCCGGGTCGGTCACGTCCACGTCGTCGCGGGAGTAGTCCAGATCCCAGCGGTGGCTTCCCGGAACCACGTACATGCAGCCGTTGTCCACGGTGGCATCGTCGATGGCGATCCAGCAGGTGGCCAGGTCCGCGGGATAGACGTGGTCCCAGTAGGTGTAGTCCTGGTGCCACCCCAGCGTGGTCTTCTGGTCGAAGGCCGGCTTGTAGATCATCTGGTCTTCCCACAGCCGCACCGGGCCTTCCATGAGTTCGTTGGCCAGCGTGCTGACGGCCTCGTTGCTCAGCACCTTGCGAAACACCGAGTCGTGGCGGGAAAGGTTGACCACCTTCACCGAGGGCAACTGGCCCTTGGCATCCGACCTTTCCACCGTTTCTCCCTTGTAAAGCTCGGGAAAGGAGATGCTGCCGTCCAGGATGCCCTGGATGCGCTGTTTCAGCTCGGCGATGGTGGCGTCCGACAGTACTCGGGGCCCCAGCAGATATCCGTTGGCGTGGAAGAATTCGATTTGTTCCTGGGTGAAGTGCACGGTGTCTCCTCGAATCGCAACATTTTGGCCGGCCGACATCCCGGGTGGAGGTTGGCTCAGAACCTGCAAAAAACCCCTCCGAACCGCCGGAATCGACCCGACATTCTAGTCTCAATTGTCGCACTGCGGCAAGAGAGACTTGGTTGACCTACCCGCCAAAGTGTTCCAGAAAGGCCCTGTGAGCTTCCTCGGGACCGCCGTCCTGCATGGCGATCCGGCCCCTCCTGCAAACGGATGCGCCCGAAGCCATATCGCCGAAGAAGGGATTGGAGTGGACGCACCCGTAGGCCGGGGTGGTATTGCTCTGGAGGAACTGGCTGTCGTCCCAACCCATCCAGAGAGTCCGGTCGGAACCGGCGGCGCTTACCCACAGGAACCCGTCGTCGGGGCGATCGACGGTGTGGCTCCACTTGGCTCCGGGTCGGGTGGGGTCCCCGTGCAGCTTCTGGGGGGTTTGGTCCCGGACGAAAGCAAACAGGTATACGGGGCGCCCTCCGATGGTCTTCATTTCGGCGAAGGAGCGCACCCGTCCGCCGCACACGCAGCCCGTCCGTTCCCGGGTCAGGTCCAGAAAGGAGGCTGCCGGCGTGAGTTGCAGGCAAACGGCCGAAATCACCTGCTTCCAGTCCCGCGGACTCGCGTTGGTGAGCTCGAGGCTGAGATCGAATCCGAGCGGGTCCGACCGGATGCCGGCGTCAATGGCGAGACTCCCGGGGATCTCGACCGTGTAGCCCAGGGTCGAGTCGCCCCGGGGTTGCCAGACGGGGCAGGGGGATGGACCGTCAAAGAATACCGGTCGCTCCGAGGTGGCCCCGATCTCGACCAGCTCCGGAAACCAGAGGGCGCCCCGGTCTCGCCCCTCGGCATCCAGCGACAGAATGGTTTGCGTGGTGCGTATTTCCACCGGCGGCATTGCAAGAGTCTCCTCGCTAGCGTCCGGTCAGGCCGGCCCGTCTGAGAAGGGCGAGGGCCGGCGGATAGTCGGCGGCGGCTGAACGCCGGATCAGGGCCCAGCCCTCGGCGGTCTTGAACCGTCTCACCAGGGTGGTCCCCAGGTTGTAAAACAACTGTGGCGAGCGGTTGCCTTTCTCCAGGGACTGGCGGAACGCCGCCTCGGCCCGGTCGTAGCGGTCCAGGTGGAGGTAGCAGACCCCCAACTGGAAATGGATCGGGGCGGTCTTGGAGAGGGCGGGAAGTCGTTCCCACTGTTCGACCGCCTCCCGGTAGCGGGAGAGCCGGTAGAGCGTTGAGGCCAGGTTCAGTCGGGCCCAATGCGCCCGCGGGTGGGACCGCAGCCCGCTGGCGTAGGCCCGGGCCGCCTGGCGCAGCCGGCCCAGTTGCTGATGGCAATAGGCGAGGTGGAGCTGATAGGAAGCCCGGCGCTCGCCGTTCTCAGTGTCCCCGGCCAGGTCGCGGAAGGCCGCCAACGCCGCCTCCCAGTTCTTGGCCTCCAGGTGGCGGAAGGCCGTCTCGCGGCGGCCTTCCATCTCGATCTCCCCGATTCTCCTTCGGACACCCGCGTCTTCGGGGCGAAGGTCGGCTACCTTCCTCAGAACCCTCAAGGCTTCCTCTTTCCGACCCTGGGTGTAGAGACAGTAGCTGATCCATTGCAACAGGCCCGGGTTCAAGGGATTTCTGCTTTCCACCCGGCGAAACCGCTCCAGGGCGGCGGCCGGTTGCTGCTGATCCTGTTTCCAGTAGGCCTCGATCAGCGATTGGCTGAGATGGGCCTGGGGAACCTCGGCCAGGATGCGCAGCGCCGAGCCGAAGTCGGACCGGCCCGCCAGGATCCAGGTGGCTTCCTGCATGGCCTTGGTATTGGAGGGATCCCTTTCCAGGGTTTGGAGATAGAGCTGCAGGGCCGGCTGGGGCCGTTTCAGCCGCTGATAGGCGTCCGCCAGCAGGAGCCTGCCGCTGGTGAACTCCGGGTGGCGTTGCACGGCGGGCTCCAGAAGAGGTAGCGCCTCGAGAGTTTTCCCCTGGCCCATCAGGCTCAGGGCTTCGATGTAATCCTCGAAGGCCTGGTAGAGCTGCCCGGCCTTGCGGGCGGATTCGGCCGCCTCCCGCTTCCGCCCCAGTTGGCCGTAGAGTTGGGCCAGCTCGGAGTGAAAGAGGGGATTCTCGGGGTCGGCTCCGGAGGCCAGCTTCAGCGATTCCAGGGCGGTGGCCGTGCGACCGGCGGCCCGCTCCTTTTCGCTCATCCGGAAGAGGATGGAGGCATCGGCGGGATCCAGCCGGCGGGCGATCCTGAGTTGTTCGTAGGAGTCTTCCTCGCGTCCCTGGATTCCCAGCAGCATGGAGTAGAGCAGGCGGAATCGGGGCTCGCCCGGGTCGATCTCGATGGCGCGGCGGGTGTGCTTCACTGCCAGTTCCAGACGCTCCCGGATCAGGAAGAGGAAGGCCAGGCGATAGTGGACCCTCCCGTCGCTGTCGCTGAGCCGGCTGGATTGTTGAAAATGGCGGATTGCCCGGGGAAGTCGTCCCTGCTGCAGATAGGCCTCCCCCAGGCTGCGGTGGGCTTCAGGGTCCAGCGGTCGCAACGACAAGACCCGCTGAAGATGCTCCTCGGCTTCGTCGGCTCTCCCGGATTCGACCAGGAGCAGGCTGAGGGGAAGAAGCAGACGGGGCTCGCCGGGGTGCCTCTCCAGACCGGCCCGGAGCAACGCGACGGCCTCCTCGACTTGGTGGTCCCGGCGCAATTGTTCCGCCTGCCGCTCGTATTCCGGGACGGTCTGGGCCGAAGACGGGACCCCGCCCAGAGCCAGCACGAGTCCGGCAACAGCGGGCAACAAGAGGTGACGACGACTGCTCATGAGAGGTCGACCTTCGGGTTTTCAGGCAACGCCTGAACCACAACGGCGAACACTCCGCCCTCTGAGAGGGCAGGCATTCAAGGCGGATCTGCTCAAGATCGTCACGGTTGACGCTTCTCCGCTACGATCTGGATCAAGTTGCCGCACGAATCGTCGAATACCGCGACAATGACAGTCCCGAGGTCTGTTGGCGGCTGTACGAATCTCACACCTCTTGCCATGAGACGCTCGTGTTCGGCTTCGACGTCGTCGACCGCGAAGGAGGTACTGGGGATACCGTCCTCCACGAGCGCCCTCTTGAACGGTCGCACCGCGGGATGGTCATCAGGCTCGAGCAGCAATTCCGTCCCCTCTGGAGCTTCCTCGGATACAACGGTGATCCAGGCATCATCTCCCAAGGGGATGTTGTGCTTCAGCTGGAAGCCGAGCGTTTCCGTGTAGAAGCGAAGTGCCTTCTGTTGGTCGTCTACGAAGACACCGGCCAGGTGTATTCTCATCTTTCAAAACCTCTTTCATCTGTCGAGATCGGCCAACGCTTCGCGATGGCCTTCAGCGGGCCGCCCTCGAACCAATGGAGCTTCGATCTCCCCTCGCGCCTCGTGCGAATCAGCCCGGCGGCCTCCAAGACGTGCAGGTGTTGCGTGATCGCCTGCCGTGAGGAGTTGATGCCGTGCTTCATGGTCAGG
>JAPPFQ010000286.1 GCA_028875135.1 Acidobacteriota bacterium | reverse complement strand
AACGCCTATTCCTCCACTCACGCTCTGCGCCGGATCCTCGAGCAGCACCGGAATTCTTCCAAGGAAAAGCTGGAATCCCGGCCCGTCACCGTGCGGGTTTGCGGCCGGGTGGTGGCCATTCGCGGCAAGGGGAAGGCCGGTTTCCTGAACCTGTCCGACGGAGAGCACCGCCTGCAGGTCTATATTCGCCGAGACGGCGTAGGCGAACGCCTATTCGGACTCTATCGACTCCTGGACGTCGGAGACTTCCTTGGCGTCGAGGGATTTCTGTTTCGGACCCGGACCGGCGAACTCACCGTTCATGCCACCGGCATGGAATTTCTGGCCAAGTCTCTGCTGCCGCTGCCGGAGAAGTGGCATGGACTCACCGACATCGAAATTCGCTATCGCCAACGCTACCTGGACCTCATTGCCAACCCGGGCGTGCGTGAGGTCTTTGTCACACGCAGCCGCATCATCAGGGGGATTCGGGACTATCTGGACGAGAGGGGATACGTCGAAGTGGAGACTCCCATGATGCAGCCGGTTGCCGGTGGAGCCACTGCGCGTCCGTTCCGCACCTTTCACAACGCGCTCGGCATGCCTCTGTATCTCAGAGTTGCGCCGGAACTCTACCTGAAGCGGCTGATCGTGGGGCAAATGGAACGGGTCTACGAGATCAACCGGAACTTCCGCAACGAGGGAATTTCAACCCAGCACAACCCTGAATTCACCATGCTGGAGTTCTATCAGTCCTACAGCGGCTATCGCGAGCTGATGGACCTGACCGAGGACCTGTTGAAACGGTTGGCCCAGGAGATTCTGGGAAGTCCGGAATTCGAATTCAACGGAGTTCGGATTTCCCTGCACACCTGGGCACGCTACTCCATGAAGGAATCCATCCGGAAGTTCTGGCCCGGCGATGCCTTGCCGGCGCCTCGGCCCGAGGAACTGGAATCGCTCCCGGACCTGGCCCGGCTCTGTCAGCGTTGGAACGACTATGCACGTTCCCGCGGACTCGATCCGGTGAACTGCAAATCCGGGGATTCGAGAGGCCTGATCTGGGCAGCCCTGTTCGATGCGGTTGTGGAAAAGCATCTGATTCAGCCGACCATCATCTACGACTACCCCATCGAGCTCTCTCCCCTCAGCAGGACCAAGCCCGAGGACCCCTCGCTGGTGGAACGGTTCGAGCTCTACATCGGTGGGATGGAAATCGCCAACGCCTACAGCGAGCTCAACGATCCCGAGGAGCAGAAGCGACGATTCCAGGCTCAGGCGGTCGAACGCGACAAGGGGGACGAGGAAGCTCACCGGATGGATGAGGACTACGTCAGAGCCCTTCGTTACGGGATGCCGCCCACGGCCGGGGAGGGGATCGGCATCGATCGGCTCACCATGCTCTTTACCGGTTCGGATTCCATCCGGGATGTCATTCTCTTTCCCCTGTTGCGTCCGGAAAAGAAGCGCCAATGAAGACGTTCGAGTGGTTTGTGGCCTGGCGTTATCTTCGGGCACGCCGCAAGCAGACGGTCATCTCCGTGGTGACCCTGATCTCCATCCTGGGTGTGGCGGCAGGGGTGGCCGCCATGATCGTGGCCCTCTCCATCAGTTCCGGATTCCGTGAAAACCTGCAGGACAAGCTGCTCAAGGGCACGGCCCATCTCAACGTCAAACCGGTCCTCAGCAGCGAGGGCATCGGGAATCCCGGGGAACTGACCACCAGGATTCGAGAGGTTGCGGGCATCCGCAGCGCTTCGGCAGCCCTGTACGGGCCGGTGCTGATGAGCACGGGTTCGCGTCAGGACGGTGTCATGCTCAAGGGCATCGCTGTCGACGATCCGCTGGTTCGGAGCCAATTCTTCCAGGTTCTCAAAGGGGACCTGGGTCGGCTGGCCGGTAGCGAAGAGGATCGTATGGACGACCACCTGGCGGTCGGTGTCGACCTGGCCGAACGCCTGGGTCTTCTGGTCGGGGATACGGTCAGTGTGTTCAGCGACGAGACCGCCCTGACCCCTCTGGGAGAGTTCCCCCTCAGGCGACGGTTCAAGGTGGTTGCCATCTATCGGTCCGGACTGTACGACTTCGATGCCCAATGGGCGTTTACCGCGCTTCCCTCGGCCCAGAGAGCTCTGGGGACCGGCCGGCGGGTCTCGGTGATCGAGTGCCGAGTGGAGGATATCTACCAGGTCGAACGCATCGCTCTGCAAATCAAGCAGGTCCTGGGCGAAGGCTTTGAGACCGTCGACTGGAGGGAGCTGAACCGCCCTGTCTTCGAGGCGCTGCGCCTGGAGAAGCTGGTGATGGTGGTGACCATCGGACTGATCGTCTTTGTGGCGGCCTTGAATATCATCACGACCCTCACCATGATGGTGATGGAAAAGACCCGGGACATCGCCGTGCTGATGTCCATGGGAGCGACCCGGAAGGCCATCCGCAAGATCTTTGTCCTGCAAGGGGTGACCATAGGGGTGGTCGGTTCGTTCTGGGGGCTGATTCTGGGCTACGCCCTCTGTTGGATTGGCGACCGCTATCGGTTGATCCGGTTGCAGGCCGATATCTATTCCATGACTCACGTTCCCTTCAACCTGTCGGTGGCTGACGGGGTCGTGGTGGCGGCCTCCGCCATCATGGTCAGTTTCCTGGCTACCCTCTATCCCTCGGGGCGGGCGGCGGAATTGAATCCGGTGGAGGCGTTGCGCCATGAGTAGCGATGCACCCCGGCCGACTTCGAGGAAAACGCCTGAACCGGCTTCCGACTCCATCGCCAACGCCCGGGGTTCCCCGCCTGCCATCGATGTCCGGGACCTGGACAAGTTCTATTTCATGCCGGGCCAGCGGCTGGAGGTGCTGAAGGGGCTGAACCTGGCGGTCAGTCCGGGAGAACTGGTGGCGGTGGTCGGCCAGTCGGGTTCCGGCAAGAGCACGCTGCTCCATATCCTGGGCGCCCTGGATCGCCCCACCAGCGGGTCGGTTCGATTCGGGGGGAACGACCTGCAGGATCTGGACGCCGAAGGCCTGGCGCGATTCCGGAGGTCCTCGGTGGGGTTTGTCTTTCAGTTTCACAGTCTGCTTCCCGAATTCTCCGCACTGGAGAACGTCGGTATGCCGCAAAGGATTTCCGGCGCCTTCCGGGATGATCGGGCAGGGAGAGAAATGCTTGCCCTGGTAGGTCTGGAAACGCGGCTGCATCATCGTCCGGGGGAGTTGTCGGGGGGCGAGCAGCAGCGGGTCGCCATCGCCCGAGCCTTGGTGAATCAGCCTCGATTGGTGCTGGCCGACGAGCCCACCGGAAACCTCGATAGTCGAACAGGGACAAGGGTTTTCGAGCTTTTTCGCGAGATCCAACGCGCCAAAAAACAAACTTCCATCGTTGTCACCCACAATGCTAGAATAGCCTCCAAGTGCGACCGAATTCTGAAGCTGGAGAACGGCAGCCTGGAAGCCGTAAGCGGTACTCATGTTTGAGAGATACACCGAAAAAGCCAGAAGGGTGATCTTTTTCGCTCGGTACGAAGCCAGCCAATTCGGAAGCCCCTCCATCGAGACCGAACACCTTCTCCTGGGCCTGATGCGGGAGGACAAGAGCCTCACCAATCGCTTCCTGCGCTCTCACTCTTCCATCGATTCCATCAAGAAGGATATCGAGGGACGAACCATTATTCGGGAGAAGGTGCCGACATCGATCGACCTTCCCCTGAGTACGGAATGCAAGCGGATCCTCACCTTTGCGGCCGACGAGGCTGAACGTCTGCGCCACCGGCACATCGGAACCGAACACCTGCTGTTGGGGATTCTTCGCGAAGACAAGTGCCTGGCCGCGGAGATACTGCAGGAACGAGGGCTGAAGTTGACTTCGATCCGCGAGGAACTGAGTCGCACCCACTCGGAAAAGCCCGTGGTCAGCCGGTCCATGGAAACGCCGCTGCTGTCGGAGTTCAGTCGGGATTTGACCCAGTTGGCCGTTGAGAGCAGCCTGGATCCCCTGGTGGGGCGAGAGAACGAGATCGAACGGGTCATCCAGATCCTGTGCCGGCGCACCAAGAACAATCCGGTTCTGATCGGCGAGCCCGGCGTCGGCAAGACGGCCATCGTCGAGGGCCTGGCGCAACGAATCGTCGAGAACGAGGTCCCCAGCTATCTGGCCGACAAGCGAATTCTGGCTCTCGATCTCTCCCTGATCGTGGCCGGCACCAAGTATCGGGGCCAGTTCGAGGAACGGCTGAAGACGATCATGAAGGAGCTGATCGAGAATCGGAATGCGATCGTGTTCGTGGATGAGCTGCATACCCTGGTGGGGGCCGGCTCGGCGGAGGGGTCGCTGGACGCCGCCAACATCCTGAAGCCGGCATTGAGCCGCGGCGAGATCCAGTGCATCGGCGCCAGCACGCCGGGAGAGTTCCGCAAGTCCATCGAAAAGGACAGATCTCTGGAGAGACGGTTTCAGGCCGTCAAGGTTCCACCTCCCACGGAAGAAGAAGCGGTACGCATTCTCAACGGGGTCAAGGAGCGCTACGAAAAGTTTCACATGCTGAGCTACGACTCCGCGGCAATCGAAACCGCCGTCTATCAGGCCAATCGCTACATCCCGGATCGTTTCCTGCCGGACAAGGCCATCGATCTGATCGATGAGGCCGGAGCCAGGGTCAAGCTGCGCCAGGACAGCCTTCCCAAGGAGATGACGGAGATACAGAAGAAGATCAAGGTGATCGTGGCTCGCATGGAGTCGGCCATCTCCAACCATGAATTCGAGAAGGCGGAGATCTATCGCAACGAGGAGCGCATCGCCCTGGAACACCTGCGGTCGATTCAGGAAAAATTCAATCTGGACGATTCCGGTGGCGGCACGGTGACCAAGGAGGACATCGAGAGCGTTGTCGCCAAGTGGACGGGCATTCCCGTGATGGCCATCAAGGAGGAGGAGATGGCCAAGCTGATGCGCATAGAGGAGGAGCTTCACAAGCGCGTCATCAGCCAGGACAAGGCCATTGGAGCCCTGGCCAGGGCCATACGAAGGTCTCGGGCCGGGCTCAAGAGTCCCAACCGCCCGGTGGGTTCCTTTCTGTTCCTCGGGCCCACCGGCGTGGGCAAGACCGAGGTGGCCCGCTCCCTGGCGCACTTCCTGTTCGGCACCGAGAAGGCCCTGATCCGGTTTGACATGTCGGAGTACATGGAGAAGCACTCGGTCTCCAAGTTCATCGGTTCACCGCCGGGCTACGTGGTGTATGAAGAGGGAGGGCAGTTGACCGAGCGGGTCAAGAGGGCGCCCTATTCCATCATCC
>JAPPFQ010000597.1 GCA_028875135.1 Acidobacteriota bacterium | reverse complement strand
CGCCCCCCCGGGAGCGCGGGCGTCCCGCCCGCATGCGCTGCCGTAGCGTACCGCTCAGTTTCCTGGGATATATCACCCGGCCGACCTGCCGTCCGGAACGAGACGGTCTCGGCCGAAGCGGAGCCGTGGGGGGAGGCGCTCCCGGGGGGCCATCATTCCATGACGTCCCGGGTTGACTTGGCACGTAGAATCAGTCTGGATGCGGTGCCTTCAAAGAGGCGCCCATCCCGCCTTGCCCCGCGCGATCCGTGCCACCTTGGGTCGCGCTCACCCGGCGGCCCTACGGCCTTGGCTGCGACTCCGCATGGGTCTCAAGGCCGGTCGCGGGGAACAGTGGAGGGGAGAAACCATGGTCCCACCGAGGCGCGTTGCGCTGCTCATCGCCGTCACGGTTCTTGCGCTGTCCCAGTCGGATGCCCTGGTAAGAGCATCCGACGGCTGCTCGGACCTCTTTGCCAGGTTGCGCGGCGCGACCGGCGACAGCCTGGTTGAAGCGGTGCGTGGAGGAAGTCTCGCCTGCCTCAACAATCTTCAATGGGTTTCGGATCGGCCGCTGCAAATTGCCGTGTCCCGCCAGTCGAACGTGCTCACCGTGGCCAACAGCATCCCGGAAGCGATGGCCGACTACGACGGATCGGGACACGCAGGCGTTAGACAACTGTTTCTCTACTTGCGAATGGTCCAGGATATCCACTACTGGTGTCTCACAAGACGTAGTTGCGATGGTTACCAATGGAACAACGCGCGAACCTATTCCATGGATGCCGGATCGCTCGTGCATTCGGCTGTCAAAGCGGCCATCGACTCGTTCGTCCTCCACCCGCTGTTCCGCCATGACGGACGCGAGCATTTTTTCAACTTGTATGAGGTCGGACTCAACATCATCTACTACGACATGAGCGGGCTGTATCTGAACCTGGCCGAGAATTGGCTCAACGCCTGGAATGACGACTATGCGGCCAATCCCATCTTCCACGATCACATGCGCTTGATGCTGGATATCGTCTACTGGGGGCATCGACGAGACGACTTCGGACGTCGTTTCGGCGAAAACCAGGGTCTCGTCCATGCGTTTCGGGATTTCGCCTTGGCCGAACGGTGGTTGGGAACATCCTCGCAATGGATCCTGCAACGAGCCGTCATCGAATTGGGGCGCTATACCAAGTACCAGGGCACGACAAACTACCGCTACGCGTTGCCCATCCTTCGGTCCGTCATCGCAACCTACCGAAACCGGCCCGAGGCCAAGGATATCTTTCTGCGCCTGCTCGGCGAGATCGACTACAACGACGGCGGGAAATGCGGGCGATACGGCCTGTGCGATTGGTACGTCGGCGCCGGCTTCAGCGCCAACTTCCGCGCGGCGCTGTTCACGGACACGATGGTGTGTCCGGTCAACGCATGTTCCGGTGACACCATCACCCTGCATGCCCAGGACCTGGAAGCGGACAAGCTGGCGATAGCCTGCCAGAGGCTGTACGAAGAAGGACAAGCCTTTCAGTCCTTGTTAGGCACCCAGTGTACGCCGGTGCCCGACGACCTCAACAACCATCTGGACGTGTACGTGTTCAACGACGGTGACGCCTGCTTGGACATGGAATCGCCGGCATTCGGCAGAAACGTGGACACCTGCAGCGGCATCTACTACGAACACGATCCGACCGATCCGAATTCGTCGGCCCAGGTGGTGGTGACCGAATTCACGGCCGACGAATACCCCCGTGATCCCGAATTGGCCATCTGGAACTTCGAGCATGAGTACGCTCACTACCTGGACGGCCGCTTCAACCTCCATGGCCCCTATCGCTGGTGGGACGATAGCATCCATTGGTGGACAGAGGGCTTCGCAGAGTACCTTGCCGCCGAAGCATCGCCCTTCATCGACGTGCCCGGATGCGAAACGCCCTACTCGCTGACGGAGACGCTTCTCCGTTCCGGCTCCATTCCTACCAGGTACCGCCATCGGCATCTGGCCGTCCGCTTCCTGATGCAGAATCATCGGGACTTCGTCGACACGCTGCTCGAATACGCGCGGCGCGGCCAATATGCGGCTTACACCGCCCACATGGCCGCTGAAGCGCCGAAGCTCGAGGGCGAATGGCAAGCCTGGCTGGCTGCGTGTGAAGTAGATCCCGATAATTCCCGTGTCGCCCCCTATTGTCAGAGCCGGCCGGAATTCAACAGATATGGCTACATCGAGAGGGTCGTGCTGGGGTCCATGGACCATGCCGGCAGCGTCAATTTCGGCCATCGGTTCTACGACGAGACAGTGACCGTGCAAGTGGGTTCCACGGTCGAGCTTCGCGTCACCGCCAGCTCACATGTCCCCGTCTCGGATAACGTCAACCTGGTGGAAGCCTGGATCGACTGGGATGGGAACGGGCGTTTCGACAAGCGCACTGAACAGGTCATGTATGCGGAAGTCGTCTTGACCGACCGAAACCATCCCGTCACGGTCTCGGGAATCGTGACCGTGCCGCCGGACGCCCATATCGGGAGGGTGCGCTTGCGGGTCCGCGTGCAGTACGAGACGGGCAGGGACCGGGAAGTCTGTGACAACTACGAGAGTGGCGAGACGCAAGACTACGACATCTCTGTGACAGCCCGTCCGGACCCCGGAGACGGGAGCGAAGAGGATGAGAAATCCCGTGTCTATCCCTATTGTCTCAGCGCGCCGGAATCCCACCTGTTCGGATTGATCTCGAGAGTCGTCCTGGGCTCCCTGGACCATGCCGGCGAGGTCAATCTTGGCCATCGGTTCTACGACGAGACCGTGACTGTGCAAGTGGGCTCCACGCTCGAGCTTCGCGTCACCGCCGGCGAACAGGTCCCCGTTCCGGGCGACCTCAACCGCGTGGAAGCGTGGATCGACTGGGACGGCGACAGGCGTTTCGATGAGAGCACCGAACAGGTCATGGACAGGGAAGTTCTGCTGACGCACCCGAATAATCCCGTCACGGTCTCGGCAATGGTGACCGTGCCGCCGGACGCCCACATCGGAAGGGTTCGCCTGCGCGTCCGCCTGCAGTACAAGACGAGCAGCAGCCGGGAAGTCTGTGAGGACTACGAGAGCGGTGAAACACAAGACTACGACATCTTTGTGACAGCCCCTCCGAGCCCCGGCGACGGGAACGGCGACGACAACGGCGACGGGAACGGCGACGACAACGGCGATGGGAACGGCGACGGTGAGGATCCCCGACCCGACCCGTATTGTCGCAGCGTGCCGGGATACTACGAGTATGGGTACATCTCGAGAGTCGCCCTGGGCTCCCTGGACCATGCCGGCGACATTAATCTTGGCCACGGGTTCTATCACCGGACTGCAATCTTGCAAGTAGGCTCCACGGTCAAACTTCGTGTCACCGCCAGCGTACGGGTCCCCGTTTTTGAGGACGTCAACCGCGTGGAAGCGTGGATCGACTGGAACGGGGACAGGCGCTTCGATGAGAGCACCGAACAGGTCATGGACAGGGAAGTCGTGTTGACGAATAGCAGCAATCCGGTCACGGTGGCGGCGCCCGTGACCGTGCCGCGGGAGGCCCAAATCGGGAGGGTTCGCCTGCGCGTCCGCGTGCAGTACAGGAAAAGCAGCGGCCAAGGGGTCTGCGAGAACTACGAGAGCGGCGAAACACAAGACTACGAGATCGCCCTGACAGCCGCCCCCGACCCCGGTGACGGGAGCGGTGGCGAAGGACTTCAACCGACCCGGTGGCGCGATGTTTTCGTCCCGGTGATCCTGAGTTCGGCCGGACGCGGCGACGCCTTCTTCAGGTCGGAGCTGACCCTGACCAACCGGGGGGACGAGGAGGTAACGCTCGACTACACCTACCGGGCCGGCAGGGGAGGAGGCGGCGGGGCGGTCTCGGACGTGCTGGAGGCCGGTGGACAGCGGATCGAGGCCGACGCGCTGGAGTATCTGAGGAGACTGGGGATGCCGATTCCGGGGACGGGGGACCGGTTGGGGACGCTGCGGGTGGAGGTGCCGGCCGCAGCCGAGGTGGGCGTCCTGGTGAGGACGACCACGGCGGTACCCGAGGGGAGAGCGGGGCTGGCATACGGGGGAGTTCCTGAGGAGGAGGGCTTTGAGAAGGCGGTTTATCTGTGCGGGTTGCGGCAGAACAGTCGGGACCGCTCCAACGTGGCTGTCCAGAACCTGGGGACCGAGGGATCCATCAGGGTGAGGACGACGGTCTATTCGGGAGCGATTGGAGGATCGGCTCCCCGGGTGCTGAAGGAGGAAGAACTGGAGCCGGGAGAGTTTCACCAGTACTCGGGGGTGTTGGGGGACGTGGACAACGGTTATGTGAAGGTGGAGCGGGTTGCGGGCGACGCGCCGTTCTACGCCTACGGGGTCATCAATGACAATTTCAACTCCGACGGGTCGTTCGTTTTTCCCGTCGCCGAGTCCTCGATGGCGGTGGCCGGCGGACAGACCCTGCCGGTCATTGTGGAAACCGGAAACTTCCGGAGCGAGCTGACCGTGACCAACTTCTCGGCCTCGGACAAGCAGGTGGACTTCCGCTTCGGGCCGTCCCCGGCCGGGAGCGCCGTCGCCGAATTCAGCCTGGAGCTGAAGGCAGGGGAGCAGCGCATCCTGCCCAACCTGGTCAACTGGCTGCGCCGGCAGGAAGTGGCCGGCCTCGGTCGGGCCAATCGGCACTTCGTCCGGGCCCTGTTTGCCACGGTGCCCAACGGAGACATGAGCGGCATCGTGATCGGAGCCCGGACGGGGGCTCCCGACAGGAGAGGGGGGCAATACAGCCTTTTCTACAACGGCGTGCCCTACGGCTCGGCCTCGATCGAGAGCGCCTGGATCTATGGGCTGCAGCAGAACGCGGAGAACCGCAGCAACCTGGCCCTGGTCAATACGGGTGAGATCGACGACAGCTCCATCACCCTCGAGATCACCGTCTACGACGGCAGCGGCGAATCTCGACCGAGAACGACGAGCGTGGAGCTCGGTTCCCGCCAATGGACCCAGAAGAACGGGATTCTGGGCAGGATCAGCCAGGGGTACGTTCAAGTGCGGAAGGTCGCGGGCAACAATCCCTTCGTTGCCTACGGAGTGATCAACGACGGCGGCAGGCCCGGAGAGAGGAGCGGAGACGGCGCTTTCCTGTTGAGCCAGGACTAGCCGCTGGCCGCTTGAAAAACCTGCCGGCGTTACGGCGCGGGCTTGGCCAAAGCAGCGCCGTTGGGGGGAGGCGCCCCCCCGGGAGCGCGGGCGTCCCGCCCGCATGCGCAGCCGTAGCGTACCGCTGAG
>JAPPFQ010000119.1 GCA_028875135.1 Acidobacteriota bacterium | reverse complement strand
CTGACCGACGGGCATCTGCGTTCCTCCAAGGGAAAGTGCAGACTGGACGCGCAGGCAGTGTGTGGTCGCAGCCGCGGTCTGATTGCCCTGTGGGCCGGCTCGCCCGACCTCGAGGCTTCTCCGGAAGCCTCCTCCGAACCCCTTCTGGAGCAGTTCAAAGCGGCATTCGGAGACTGTCTCTACCTGATTCTGGCCCGACACCGCCAGGCGGAGGAAGGCTCGCGGGAAATGCGACTGCGAAGGCTGGCGGGGCGGTTCAGGCTCCCTACCGTAGCTGCCGTGGAGGTCCTCTACCACTCTCCCCAACGACGCCGGCTGCAGGACGTCCTGACCTGTATCCGGGAAGGAGCGACCCTGACCACGGCCGGCCGGCTCATCCGTCCCAACGACCAGCATGCCCTGAAGAGCCCCGAGGAGCTGGCGCGTCTCTTCAGCGACGATCCGGAGTCGGTCCGCCGGACCCGCGAGGTTGCCGGCCGCTGTTCCTTTTCGCTGCAGGAGCTGCGCTACCGCTATCCCCTGGAGCCTCTGCCGGAAGGAAAGACCTCCAGCCAGCACCTGCGCGACCGGACCTTCGAGGGAGCCGCCCGCCGCCTGGGCAAAAAGTTCCACGGCCTGATGCCACAACTGCGGAAGGAGCTCGATCTCATCCGGGAGCTGGAGTACGAAGGCTACTTCCTGACCATGCACGAGATCGTCGAGTACTGCCGCCGCCGGAACATCCTCTGCCAGGGGCGAGGGTCGGCCGCCAATTCGGCGGTCTGCTTTGCCCTGGGCATCACCAGCGTGGACCCGACCCAGGTGGATCTGCTCTTCGAGCGTTTTCTCTCCAGGGAGAGAGCCGAGCCCCCGGATATCGACCTGGACATTGAGCACGACCGGCGGGAAGAGGTGATCCAGCATGTGTACGAGACCTATGGGCGCGACCGTGCCGCCATGGTGGCCAACGTGGTCCGTTACCGGCATCGGTCCGCCATCCGCGAAGTGGGCAAGGTGCTGGGGGTTGCGGCCACCAGCCTGGATCGCCTGGCCAAGCTGGTGTCCCACGATCACTGGAGCGACGAGTTCATCCGGCAGGCCGGACTCGATCCCGGGAACCCGGCCCTGCGCCACCTGATCCCCCTGGTGGAAGAGATCCAGGACTTCCCGCGCCACCTCTCCATCCATCCCGGGGGCTTCCTGCTGGGCCACCGGCCCGTCCACGACCTGGTGCCGATCGAGAACGCCTCCATGCAGGGGAGGACGGTCATTCAGTGGGACAAGGAAGACGTGGATCAGGCGGGCCTGTTCAAGGTAGACCTGCTGGGGCTGGGGGCCCTCACCCACCTGCACCTCTGCTTCGATCTCCTGCGTCGGCACCGGCAAAAGGAACTGTCCCTGGCGACCATTCCCAAGGGGGACCCCTCGACCTTTGAAATGATCTGCCGCAGCGACACGGTGGGGGTGTTTCAGATCGAGAGCCGTGCCCAGATGGCCATGCTGGGGCGCCTCAAGCCGCGCAGCTACTACGACCTGGTGATCGAGATCAGCATCGTGCGCCCCGGACCCATCACCGGCGGCATGGTCCATCCCTATCTGCGGCGGCGCAATGGCCAGGAGGAGGTCGCCTACCCCCACCCCTGTCTCGTTCCCGTCCTGAAGAAGACCCTGGGCATCCCCCTGTTTCAGGAACAGGTGATGCAACTGGCCATGGTGGCGGCCGACTACTCTCCCGGAGAAGCCGACCAGCTCCGGCGGGACATGGCGGCCTGGCGGCGTTCAGGACGGATCGAGCGGCACCGGCAGCGCTTGGTCACCCGCATGGTGGCCAAGGGGATCCAGCAGGAGTTTGCCGAGCGCGTCTTCCAGCAGATCCGTGGATTCGGCGAGTACGGCTTCCCCGAGAGCCATGCCGCCAGCTTCGCCCATATCGCCTATGCCACCGCCTACCTCAAGTGCCACTACCCGGCCGAGTTTGTCTGCGCCCTGCTGAATGCCCAGCCCATGGGGTTCTACTCGGCCGACACCATCGTCAACGATGCCCGCATCCACGGAATCGAGGTGCTTCCGGTCAGCATTCTCGACAGCCACTGGGACTGCAGCCTGGTCGAAATCGAGGGAGCTCCGGGGAAACCTGCCGAATTCGCGGTCCGCATGGGGCTGCGCTACGTCAAGGGGCTGGGGCGGGAAGACTGGCAAAGGCTGGCGGAAGCGGCCCGGCAGGCTCCCTTCCGCAACCTGCCGGACCTGGCCCGGCGAAGCCGGCTCCACCGGGACAAGCTGGAAGCCCTGGCCGAGGCCGGAGCCTTCGAGTGTTTCGGCCTGGACCGTCGAGGGGCTCTTTGGCAGATTCAGGGGCCGGCAACCGAACCCCGGCCCGCCCTGCCCCTGGCCGGCCGCGACCCCGTGCCCCGGCTCCCCTCCCTGAGCGGGCTGGAAACCATCCTTTGGGACTACCAGTCCAGCGGCCACAGCTCCCGGGCCCACCTGCTGCAACCGCTGCGCCCCGCCCTGGAAGCCCAGGGACTGCCCACCGCGCGCCAACTCAACCGGATGCCGAACGGCCGCCTGGTCCGCTACGCCGGCATGGTCATCTGCCGCCAGCGGCCGGGGACCGCGGGGGGAGTCACCTTCATGACCCTGGAGGACGAGACCGGCTTCGTCAACCTGGTCATCTGGAAACAGACCTTCGAACGCTATTCCCTGCTGGCCAAGACACTCTCCTGCATGGGCGTCACCGGCAACCTGCAGGTGGCGGAAGGAGTCACCCACCTGGTCGTGCAGAAAATCTGGAAGCCGGAGCTGGAAAAGGAGTCACTCCACCTGAAGAGCCGGGACTTTCACTGACCACGGCTGAGCAGGGCGTCACCATCCTTGTTCGCTCCCGGTTCAACTACACTGCCCCTCAACACGAAAGGTTCGAACTGTTCGTTGAAGTCGAACTTGTAAACATTTGTCCATTCTGTTAACCTTACACTCCGATGAGGGCATGACGCCTGCAGGAGCCTGAATGATCGTAGCCGATGCTTCCCCGTTGATCGTACTCTCCAAGCTCCAGCGTCTGAACCTGTTGAATCGCCTTTACGGTAAGGTATTGATCGGACCCGTGGTGAAGGTCGAAACCATCGATTCAGGCAAAGCTGTCCGCGCCAGGGGTGTGGAGCAGCTTGAGGCCGCCCAGGAAGAGGGCTGGTTACAGACGGTTCTCCTGACCCCCGAGGAGCGCGGGCTGATGCAACGCCTGACGAAGCGCTCGCACCTGGATCGGGGCGAAGCAGAATCCATTGCGCTTGCCAGCCTGCGGGGCTTGCGGCTCATCGTCGACGACAAGGAGGCTCGGAGCGTGGCTGAAGTTGCCGGAGTCGAACACTGGGGCACGGTCGGCGCCTTGTTGGAAGCGCACTTGAGACGGCACCTTGATCTGGGAGAATTGGAAGCCACGCTTCGGGATCTCACTCAAATCCTGTGGCTGTCCCCGGCCGTGGTGGCGGAAGCAATGAGACTGGCACGGGAGGCAAGCAGATGAAGAAAGAACAGATGGTGGGCACCAGACTTCCGTCAGAGTTGGTCCGGGAATTGAAGCTCATCGAGGATGTCGAGCAGTCTGATCGCTCAACCACGGTGCGCCGGCTGCTCTCGAAAGCGATCCGGCAATGGAAGTTGGAGCACTATGCCAGACTGTACGGGGATGGAAAGCTGACACTGGCACGGGCCGCTCGCGATGCCGGCGTGTCCTTGTGGGAGATGGTGGACTATGCCCGCGCCAGAAAGATATCGGCCCAGTACGACCTCGAAGACCTCCGGCGGGACCTGGGAACCATCTCCGGCAACCTGCAGGGCCAAGCGTAAGCTCGTTATCGAAATAGTTTGTATGTGACCATGGTCATGACCATGGTATACTCATGCACACCTAACCCGAATGCAGAGAAATGCCATGGAAAAAGATCTCAGCAAAGCCGGAGGCGCCCAAACTATCAAGGCCTCCGAGTTCAAGGCCAGGTGCCTGAAGTTGATGGACGAGGTCGCAGAGAGCGGCAACGAGATCGTCATCACCAAGAATGGGCGTCCGGTCTCGCGGCTCGTGCCCTACCGAAATAAGCCTAAAGCCCCATTCGGCCGTGACCGGGACAGGATTCGGATACTCGGCGACATCGTCGAGCCTGTCGGCGTGGAATGGGAGGCTGAAGCCAACCCGGATCGGACCACGAATCCATGATCCTGCTCGATACGCACGTCCTGGTCTGGTTGCTGTCCGATGACCGCCGGCTGGGCAAGCAAACCCGTCAAGTCATAGACCGTTCCTGGGCCAAAGGCGAAGCAGCCGTATCCGCGATCACGTTCTGGGAGGTCGCCATGTTGCACGACAAGGGGCGGCTTGCTCTGCTGACCGACATCGGCTCATGGCGCCTGAGCTTACTTGAAGAGGGTCTGGTCGAAATCGCGGTAGACGGCGAGATCGGAATCCGGGCGACCCTTTTGCCAAATCTGCATAGTGACCCTGCCGATCGCCTGATCATCGCTACTGCGTTGAAGGGACACCAATTGGCGACCGCAGACCGGCGGCTCCTGAAATGGCCCGGTCGTTTGAGCCGGTTGCGAGCCACGGAGTGAACGGAGCGGAAGGGATAAGGCGGGAAACCTGCTCTTGGCCACCGCCCGTCAGGCTTGCCGAGCGTTTTTGACCGGGAATTCGCGATGACCCAGATGACCCAAGAGAAGACACCCTCGCCCAACTCGAATCCTTCCTCTTCAAGGCCGCCGACATCCTGCGCGGCCGAAGGGCAGTCACGGCCGAGACCGCGGTGCACCTTGGCCGTTTTCTTGGGGCGGACCCCGAGTTCCGGATGAATCTGCAAAGCGCATACGATGGGGTCATAGGGAAAGCGAAGGAACGTATGATCGAAGACGAAGTGCCGCCTGCGGTTTCGCGAGTGCGGGCCTGATCGGCGATGGGTAAGGATCCAAACATGTCTGAAATCGGCGCCTCTGAGGCAAAAATGCATCTTCCGCAGTTGCTGGAACAAGTGCGGAACGGTGAACACTTCGTGATCACGCAACATGGCAATCCGGTGGCCAAACTCGTTCCTTTCGGAAAACGCGATCCCGACAAGATTCGAGCCGCCATCGAGAACCTCAAGGCATTTCAGAAAACTCATAGCCTGGGTAACTTGTCCGTCCGGGCGATGATCGAGGAAGGACGTAAATACTGATGCCGAAGGATACAACTATCATGAAGGGCCTCTCACCACCCTCTCGGAATGAGTTCGACTCCCTGATTGAGGAAGCTCGCAGGCAAGCTCGA
>JAPPFQ010000101.1 GCA_028875135.1 Acidobacteriota bacterium | reverse complement strand
TCAGCCTGGAGCTGAAGGCCGGCCAGCAGCAGATCCTGCCCGGCATCGTGGAGGAACTGAGGGGCAGGGAGACAGCCGGCATCGGCCCGGCCAACCGGGCCTATGTGGGAGCGCTGTTCGCCAGACCGGCCGAGGGGGACCTGAGCGGGATCGTGATCGGGGCCCGGACGGGGGCGCCGGACAACAGAGGCGGACAGTACAGCCTCTTCTACAATGGGGTGCCCGATGGCTCGGCTTCGGTCGAAAGCGCCTGGATCTACGGACTTCAGCAGAACACGGAAAACCGCAGCAACCTGGCCCTGGTCAATACGGGAGAGATCGACGACAGTTCCAGCACCTTCGAGATCACCATTTACGACGGCAGCGGGGAGTCGCAGCCGAGAACCAAGAGTGTGACTCTGGGTCCCCGCCGCTGGACGCAGCAGAACGGAATTCTGGGCAGGATCAGCCAGGGGTACGTGCAGGTGCGGAAGGTTTCGGGCAACAACCCGTTTGTGACCTACGGGGTGATCAACGACGGCGGCAGGCCCGGCGAGCGGAGCGGGGACGGCGCCTTCCTGCTCAGCCAGGAGTAGCCGTTCCGTCTCGGGTCTTCCGTATTGGGGACTCAGCCCCCTGCCGGCGCCTGGCTGCCGCAAACAGCAAAACCGATCTCCATTGGAAGGCAGGTCCTCCTGAGGCAGGACCGCAAGGCCACTCCGAGCTTCACGGGTCGAATAAGCATTTTGTGGTCCCTCACCGCGCAGTTCTAGTAAAATGAATACCCTCAGGATAGTTCGAACCTGTCCCCTCTTCGCTCACGGAGCACCCATGACAATATTCCGAATCGTGTGTCTTGTTCTTTCCTGCCTCATTCTCACCATGCTCTCTGTCCAGGATGCGGGCGTTCTCTCCGCTTCCTCCGGCGGCTGGCGGACGCTGGTGGACGGCCGGAGCCTGGAGGGCTGGCAGGCCCAGGACCCCTCCAAGCCCCACGAGTGGCACACGGCCAGGGCGGTTCACCTGGCCGGGGAGGAAAACCGCTTCTTTATGGCCGAGCCCGGCAAGGGGATCTTCGTCAACGGCAAGACCGGCAGAACCCAGAACCTGGTCACGCTGGAAAAATTCGGCGACGTGGAAGTTCACGTCGAATTCAACGTGTCCTACAAGTCCAACTCGGGAGTCTTTTTGATGGGACTCTATGAAGTGCAGGTTCAGGACGACTACGGCCGGCCGGACATCCACTTCTCCATGGGGGGAGGCTTCTACGCGCGAAAAATCAACGACGAGTGGATCGGAGGTACGCCTCCCCGCATGAATGCCTGCAAGCCCCCGGGGGAATGGCAGGCCTTCGACATCAAGTTCCGGGCGCCCCGCTTCGATGCCAACGGGAAGAAGATCGAAAACGCCAGGTTCCTGGAAGTCAGGTACAACGGGCAGGTTGTCCACGAAAACGTCGAGATGGAAGGCCCCAACAGCGCCCACATGCCCATCCCGGAGGCCCCCAAGGGTCCCTTGATGCTGCAGGGCGACCATGGCCCGGTGGCCTACCGCAACGTGCGCATCCGTCCCCTGCAGTAACCTTCCGCTCGCGGTGGGATCTGCAAACAACCGTCCGCTTCTTCCGCCCCGAACGGGAGCGACCCGGTTGAGTCCCGGAAGCGGGAGGTCAGGTCGTGCTGGAAATGGAGATACTCCCCGTCAGAACAGGCTGGAAACGGAACACGGAGCGTCGCTCTTTCCCCGCTTCAGCCGCGCGGCCGGCAACCGGCCTGGCCGTCCTGCTCCTGATCCTCGCCGGCTTGACGCCGCTTCAAGCAGCCCCCGCGGCAGCTTCGGAACAGGTTTCCCCTGCCCCCCTTCCCCGGTTTCAGACTGACCTGCTTCCCATCCTTCGGACCCACTGCCTGCGCTGCCACAACTCCGAAGCCCGGCTGGCAGGCCTGGACCTCAGCACGGAAGACGCCATTTTCCAGGGCAGCGCCTCGGGCAGCGTTCTGGTTCCCGGCCGGCCCCGGGAGAGTCCGCTCTACCGGATGGTTCACGAGGGGCTGATGCCGCCGGACCAACAGACGGCGCCCTCCCCTTCCGAGATGGACATCCTCCGGGACTGGATTACCTCGCTTCCTGTCCCCGGCTCTTCGGAGGAGCCACATGCCTCCCGGGCCGGGGTTCCAACGGTCACTCAGCAGGAGGTCATCCCCCTGATGCTGCTGCACTGCACCGCCTGTCACGGAAAGCGCATTCAAGAGGCAGGTCTCGACCTTCGCACCAAGGCCGCCATGCTGAAGGGTGGAAAGTCGGGTCCGGCCATCGTGCCCGGCAAGCCGGAAGAGAGCCTGATCGTTCAACGGATCCGGGCCCGGGAAATGCCTCCCAGCGAACGGGAGGTGGAGGCCAGCCTGCGGCCCATGAGCGCCCGGGGACTGGAGCAGCTCGTCCACTGGATCTCCCTGGGCGCCCCGGAAGTGAACGGGGAGGATGGGGATAAAGAGAACGGGTCCGATCCGCTGGTGAGCGAGGAGGACCGCCGCTTCTGGTCCTTCCAGCCGCCGAGAGCGACCGTGCCGCCCCTGCCGGACTCGGCCGAACCGTCCCGGCTGCGCAACGCGGTGGATGCCTTCATTGCCGCCAGGCTCCGTGAAAAAGGACTCCGCCTCTCGCCCGAGGCCGACCGCCTGACCCTGATCCGGCGCGCCAGCTTCGACCTGACCGGGCTGCCGCCGGAACCCGAAGAGGTCCGGCGCTTCCTGGCCGACCCCGACCCCGCCGCCTACGAGGCTCTCATCGAGCGGCTGCTGGACTCACCCCGCTACGGCGAGCGTTGGGGCCGGCACTGGCTGGACCTGGTGGGCTATTCCGACCGCCGCCACGCCTGGCGCTACCGGGACTACGTCATTCGCTCGCTCAACGCCGGCAAGCCCTACGACCGCTTCCTGCTGGAACAACTGGCCGGCGACGAGCTGGCGGACCTGACCGGACAGCCCGTCCTCACCCGGGAAGCCATGGACAACCTGATCGCCACCGGTTTCCTGAGAATGGTGAACGACGTGACCGGCAACCGCTTGACCAACTTCGTGTCCCACCGCATCCAGGTCATCAGCGAGCAGATCCAGATCTTCAGCTCCAGCCTGCTGGGCCTGACCATGAGCTGCGCCCGCTGCCACAACCACAAGTTCGACCCCATCCCGCAGCGGGACTACTACCGGCTGGCCGCCGTCTTCAAGGGGGCCTTCGACGAACACGACTGGCTGCCCCCGGCCATCACCGACGATCCCAACCGTCCCATGCTGGCCAAGGAGACACGGGAGTTGCCCTTCTTCACCCCGATGGCCAATCCCTTTCGTCTGCATGAAGAGAGTGCCCGGCGCGAATCCCACAACGGCAAAATCAACGGCGAAATCGAATCCCTGCAAGCCGCGCTCAAGCAGAAAGCCAAGCCGGTGGAGGAAAGGTTCATCAATCTGAGGCTGGCCGAGCTGCCCGAGGAGCTTCGGCCGGACCTGCGCGAGATGCTGGATACCCCACCGGAGAATCGAACCCCGGCCCAAAAGGAGTTGGCCGGCAGGTATGAACAGGGTCTGAAGATTCGATTCAGCGACCTGGAAGACATCGATCCGGACTACCGCAAGGCCTCGGAGGAAACCGCCGGGAAAGTCAAGCTGCTCAGGGCCAAGCTCAGACCCGAACCCCTGATTCGGGCCCTGTGGGACCGCGGCAGCCCTTCGCCCACCTACATCCTGAGGCGGGGCGATCCCATGAGTCCCGGTCGCTGGGTGGAACCCGGGGTCCCGGCGGTTCTGACTCCCGGACATTCGACACTGGCGATCACACCCCCCTGGGAGGGAGCGCAAAAGACCGGCCGCCGCCTGGCTCTGGCCCGCTGGATGGTGGACCCCGACCATCCCCTGACGGCCCGGGTCATGGTCAACCGCATCTGGAAGCACCACTTCGGGCGGGGCATCGTCAGCACACTGGGAAATTTCGGCCGAACCGGCGCCCGGCCTACCCATCCCGAGCTGCTGGATTGGCTGGCTCTGGAGTTCATCCGGCAGGACTGGAGCCTCAAGGCCATGCATCGCCTGATCATGACCTCGGCCACCTACCGGCAGAGCTCGAGAGTGACGCCGCTCAATGAACGGCTGGATCCCGAGAATCTCCGGCTCTCCCGGATGCCCCTGCGCCGCATGGACGCCGAGGTCCTGCGGGACACCCTTTTCCTGATCTCGGACCGCCTGGACCAGGCGCCGGGAGGCCTGCCCGACCTGGTCCTGCAGCGGAAGGACGGCCTGGCCACCGCGGTTCCGACCCCCCGGGGATGGCGCCGGAGCATCTACATCACCCAGCAGACCAGCCACCGCATGGGCGCCAGCAACCCCACCATCCTGGACACCTTCGACTTTCCCGAGATGACCCCCAACTGCCTGGAGCGGGTCGAATCCACGGTGGTGCCCCAGGCCCTGCACCTGCTGAACGACCCGACCGTGCGCCGGCTGGCCGAATCCCTGGCCGAGAGGGTGAAAAGAGAGGCCGGCAGCGACCCGGCCCGGCGGATCGAACAGGCCTACTGGATCGTGCTCAACCGGCCGCCGACATCCGAGGAGCAATCCGTCAGCCGGCAAGCGTTGGAGAAGTTGCAAAAAAGCGTGGAGACCGCCGGAGAAAAGAAGGCTGCCGAGCAGGCGCTTGCCAAGTTCTGTCACACTCTTTTAAACTCGGCTGGGTTTCTCTATATCGATTGACTTGACCGAGCCTCGGAGGTGCGGCCTCCGGCAGCGCCGTCCCCCAACAGGGCAGACCCCATGGATTCTCATTCCCGCAGGAAATCGCCAATGGGACAGATGCTTTCCCGCCGCGGTTTCTTCTCCAATATGACCGACGGAATCGCGGGTGCGGCCCTGGCCCATCTGTTCAACCGGGAGCTTTTTGCAGACGCCTCCCCGCCCGGCGGCCGCAACACGCCCTCCGCCCCTCGGGTGTTCGACCTCAAGCCCCGCCGCCCCCATTTCGAGCCCAGGGCCAAGGCCGTCATTCACTTCTTCATGAACGGCGGCCCCAGCCAGATGGACCTGTGCGACCCCAAGCCCCTGCTGGACAAGCATCACGGACAGCCCTACCTGGACAAGATGGCCGCCGCCGACGTGCAGGACCTCGAAGACGCCGGGGCCTTGATGCGCAGTCCCTTCAAGTTCGCCCGCCACGGGCAGTCGGGCATCTGGCTGTCGGAACTCCTGCCCCACCTAGCCGGCCAGGTTGACGAGCTGGCCTTTATTCGCTCCATGGTCACCACCACGCCCGATCATGGAGG
>JAPPFQ010000143.1:3967-5289 GCA_028875135.1 Acidobacteriota bacterium | reverse complement strand
GCCCGGTGTCGCGGCGACCTTCGCCGGCGATCCCGACACGTTCGCCGCCAAGGCCGATTCGAGCGTCCGCTCCATGCGGTAGGGCTCCGGAAACCCGTGCACCCGCACGTCGCTGACCCCGAAAAGGGCGCAGACGGCCCGGAACTCCCGCAGTTTTTCCCGGGCGTAATCCTGCCGGGTCTGGTTGACGATCCGGGGGTCCCTCTCGGCGGCGGGTTTGATCAGCTCGTCGTAGAGGCGTTCGTTGTGCTTGGTGGCCCCGTTGGTGAGGGTCACCACGGTCACGGAGTCGCCCCGGGAGCCGTGGATGCCGCAGGTGCCGGCGCAGTGGGTGAAATCGTGGGGATGGGCCACCACCACCATCAGGCGCAAGGGTTCCCGGGCGGAGGCGGGTGCCTGCGGTTGTGGTGTCATGGTCACTCCATGGACAGGTCGCGCAGAGGAGGCCGGCCTCGGTTGGGACGGACCCCCGAGAACGAAAACCGGAATCTCATCAAGGCCCCCAACCGCTCGGGTCGGGGGGCGTGCCGAACCTCATGTAGCGCATCCCCTCCTTGGCGGAAAGCATCCGGAAGTCCCCGCCGACGGCATAGAGCCGCCCTCCGCTGAGTTCCAGTTCCAACTGCACCGCCCGGCCTTTAAGGCTACCGAAACGGGCGCCGTCTTTCCATCGGGGAACCCAGGCGGTGCTGTCGGCGCTGCAGGGCAGGCATTCCTCCAGGCCGTAGCCGGGGATGGGATTGCCGTCGGCGTCGGTAATTCCCACCAGCAGTTGACCGCCGGGCGCCTGCACGTTGAAGCTCAGGCGTTCCCCCTGAACCAGCAGGGCTCGTGTCTTCAGCCGGCCCTGCCCTGAAGGGGCTTCCAGAAAGACGAATCCATCCAACCTCAATCGGTGCATCAGGATGGCCGACCGTTGGGGGGAGTGCTCGTCAAAGACGGCGTGCTCGTGGGCGCTGGCGCAGGAATAGAGGCGGATCTCGCTCTCGGTGGCAATCAGGCTGCAGGGCAGGACGCAGCCCGCCCCGATCCGGCCCGGGTCGGCATTGGACACCAGGGGATCCCTCGGCCCCCGCTGGAAGTGCCAGCCGTCGTAGCTGTAGGCCAACTGGCAGTCGATCCGACCCCCCTGGAACTTGCCGTGCTGGGCGGTCCTCAGCTGGGTCCGGTAGATCCAGAGCAGCCCGATGAACAGGTTGGCGTAGGGGAAGGTGGGCATCCCGTAGAGCTCGGCCAGGTCGGGGTCCAGTCCGTCGGGGGACAGGGCCAGCTCTACCCGGGAGAACTCCTTCCAGTCAGGGGTTTCCATCAGGGCGATGCGC
>JAPPFQ010000143.1:0-3957 GCA_028875135.1 Acidobacteriota bacterium | reverse complement strand
CACGTAACTATTGCGGTAGCAGTTCCAGAAGGCGCAGACGGCGGGGTCGCTGCCGTAGGGATGCCAGAGGGTCCCCTCCGGATCGTTCCAGGTCAACCCGTCGGGGGAGGTCACGATCCAGGAGTCCTTCTTGCCGGTGCCGGGCCCGTGGCCCTTGCAGACGAACCCCTTGATCCGCCGCCGGGGATCCTGAGCCCGTTCGTCGTAGTAGCAGGGGCCCCATTCTCCGAAGCGGCTCAGAGGCGCCGCCCCTACCTGGTTGGGCAGCAACCGGTCCGGAAGCGGGACCGAGGCCGCCAGGTCGGGGATACGCCAATGGATGCCGTCATTTGAATCCGCCGCCGAAGGCACGAAATGGGCCGGCCCCGCGCCTTTCCTCAGGCCGGTCAGCGACTGATAGAGCATGCGCCATCCCCCGGCGTCCCGGCAGGGAAAGACGGTGGGATAGGCAAACCCGAGGTCGATCCCGGGTTGCTGGAAGGTGGCCTCGGGAACCGGTTCGGGACGTCCCAGGCGGCGCTCCAGCCCCTGCTTCTCCAGAAGCTGGGTGTCGTCGAAGAAGAGAAGCCGTGTCATGGCACCTTGCGACTCAAGTGGCCCGCGAACCAGCCGCCGATTTCCTCCAGGGTGGCCGGGTCCCGCAGATAGGCCCCGTGGCCCCCAGAGTACCACACGCAGCGGAAGCGATCGGCAGCGTCCAGCAGGGCGTATTTCTCCCTGGCCTCATCCAGCATGGGCTGGACCCCTTCCCGGGGAAGGTCGCTGTCCCCTTCGAAGGCCAGCAGCGGCCGGGGAGCCATCAAGCTGAACAACTCCTGCCGCGAGCTCCAGCGGCGAACGCCCGGGATCCAGCCGTACCAGCCCGCGTCCCGCTCATGCTCCAGGGCCGCTTCGAAGGTGATCAGGCAACTGCCGGTGCAGACGGCCTTGATGCGGGGTTCTGCGATGGCGCTCTGCCAGGCCAGGTTGCCGCCCATCGACCAGCCCATCACCCCCACCCGCTTGTGGTCGATGTCGTCGCGGGTCTCCAGGTAGTCCAAGGTTCGGATCACGTCCCACACCTCCCTGGCGGCCACGCTGCGGCCGTCGATGAGGGCCCGGCGCATCAGCCAGTGGTACTGGGCGTGGGAGGCCGCGGTGAAGGCGGCCCGGTCGACGGCGCTGTCCGGGCGCGGACCGGCCCTGGCCCCGAACGCGCGGCAGTCGATGCTCATGAGCGCGAACCCGTGAGCCAGGAGCCGGGTGAGGGGCAGGGGCTCATGGTTCCCCAACGTCTCCACCGGAAACCGATGGTGGGGAGACTCGATGGCAAAGGGCAGAGGCCAGGTCTCGTGGCCGAAGATCGCCAGGTCCTTGGTTCGATGTCCCCCCGGAAGCACCAGGATCAACGGCAGGGCCGTGCGGGCGCCCGCCGGCCGGACCAGCAGTGCGGGAACCCGCTCGCCGGGCTCGCTGGAGAAACGAAGCCATTGGGCCACCCAATCCTCCCCGGCCTCCTCGCGGACGATCTCGGTTTGCAGGTCGCACCGCTCCGGGCCGATGCCCAGGCACCGGCGGTAGCGGCGGGTCAACTGGCGGCGGCGCCTCAACCAGCGGTCCCTGTCCTGTCGGCTGCTGCCTGCCATGGTTTTGCGGTCGCAATGGCGCTCAGCCCTTCACGGCGCCCAGGCGGATGCCCTCCACGAAGTAGCGCTGACCCGCGATGAAGACCAGGATCAAGGGGAGGGTCATGACCATGGACCCCGCCATCAGCAGGGGCCAGTCGGGATCGGTGTACATCCCCCGGAACAGGGTCAGACCCAGGGGCAGATTGAAGAGATCCTCCGTGCTGCTCACGATTAGCGGCCACATGAAGGTTCTCCAGGAGCCCACGAAAGCCACGATGGACAGGGCGGCCAGGGCCGGAGTGGAGAGCGGCAGGGCGATGCGCCAGTAGAGGCCCAGCGGGCTGCAACCGTCGATGCGTGCGGCATCCTCGATTTCCCTGGGAATGGTCAGGAAGAACTGTCGCAGCATGAAGGTGCCGTAGGCGGTGAAGACCGAGGGCAGGATGACCGCCTGGTATGTATTCACCCATCCCAGCTCCCGCAGCAGGATGTAGGACGGAATCATGGTGACCGTGGCCGGAATCATCAGGGTGGCCAGGTAGGCGAAGAAGACCTGTTTGCGGCCGGGGAAACGGAGCCGGGCGAAGGCGAAGGCGGCCAGGCTGCTGGTGATCACCTGTCCCAGCGTGATGGCCAGGGCGAAGAAGACGGTGTTGAGGACGAAACGGCTGAAGCCCCGCGGACCGCGCCCGGATTCCACCAGGCGCTGCCAGGCCAGCAACTGGCTGTAGTTGTCGGTTCCGGAATGGAAGAACCAGCGGGGATCGTCCACCACCCGCTCGGCCAGTTGCCTTCCGGGGAGCAGCTTGGGCTCGGTGGAGAAAACGTCGGCTTTGTCCTTCAGGGAGGTGATCGCCATCCAGTAGAAGGGGAACAGCATGGAGGCGGCCAGCAGCACAAGCAGGCCGTAGACCACGACGGGACCACTCTTGATTCGGCTCAGCATTAGTATTCCACCCGCTTTTCGGCCAGGCGCCAGTTGATCATGGTCAACAGGAAGACGATCAGAAAAAGGACCCAAGCCACCGCCGAAGCGTAGCCCATGCGGAAGAACTCGAACCCCTGCCGGTAGAGGTAGAGGCTGACGGTGGTGGTCCCGAAGCTGCCGCCGGTCATGACGTAAGGGGCGTCGAACCCCCCTTCCAGGCCGGAAATTATGGAGATGATGAAGATGAAGAAGGTCACCGGCAGGAGCATGGGCACGGTCACGTGGCGTAGCTGCTGCCAGCGGCCGGCGCCGTCCAGGGCGGCCGCCTCGTGCAGTTCCCGGGGGATCTGCTGCAACCCGGCCAGGTAGAGGATCATGTTGACGCCGCCGATGCCGGCCCAGCTCGCCATCAGCATCAGGGCCGGCTTGGCCCAGAAGTAGCTCTGCAGCCAGTCGGGCCCCTGGATGCCCACCCAGGCCAGCACCTGGTTGATGCTGCCCATGTCCTTGTTGAACATCCACATCCAGAGGAGCATGGTGCCCACCCCGGCGGTGATGGAGGGCAGGAAGAAGGCGCTGCGAAAGATCGCCATGCCCCGCATCTTCCGGTTCAGCAGGACCGCCAGCAACAGCGAGGCCGCCATGTTGAAGGGGATGGCCAGCATCATGAAGACGGTGTTGTAGAGGGATTCCCAGAAGCGGGGGGTGTTGGCGACCCAGGAGGTCTGCCCCCCGGGGTCGGTCCGGCTGTGGAAGCCGACCAAATCCACGTAGTTGAGGAGCCCGACCGGTTCTATGGCGCTGACCGGCTCGGCCACCGGGTCCCAGCGGCAGAAGCTCAAGGCGAAGGAGGCCACCACCGGAAAGAGGGTGAAGGCCAGAAACCCCAGCAGATTGGGTAGCAGGAACAGGGCGGCGATGCCGAGGGCCCGCGATCTCATGGGTGGGTCCTCCCCAGGATCTCCCGGAACTGCCGGGCGCACTCCCGCAGCCCGGCTTCGGGGCTCTGCTGGCGGGTCAGGACCAGCCGGGTGGTCTCCGCCAGAGCCTGCTGCAGCTCGTTGATCCTGGGATGCCGGGGAAAGGGGTTGAGGGCCTCCATGCTGTCCAGGATGACTTGGCGGTTGTGCGGCGGGCTGAGCATGTCTTCGATCGCCTGGCGGGCGGTTTCCCGATGGGAGGGAACCAGAACGCCCCCCATGCGCCGCTGGCTCTCGGGAGCCACCAGGTACTTGAGCAGGCGCACCGCCTCGGCCCGGTGGGGGGTGTGGCGGGAGACGGCAAAGCCCTGGGTGCTGGAACCGCAGGCCCTTCGAGCCCCCAACGGCACCGGCGCGATATCCCAGCGGAAATCCGAAATCTCTTCCCGCATGGTCTGGAAGTGGAAACCGTCGGAGATCATGGCCGCCTGCCCCCGGTAGA
>JAPPFQ010000611.1 GCA_028875135.1 Acidobacteriota bacterium | reverse complement strand
GCTCCGAATGGTGCGCGAGTGCCTGGAAATGCTCGAGTCGGGGCAACCCTTGCGGTTCCACCGCGTGGTGGATCTGGAACCGATCTTCGGCAGGCTCGGTGTGCTGGGCGCCGTCCTGGATCCTGCCGAAATCCTGAAAGTTCTCGACCTGGCCGAGGTAGCCGGCGCCGGCCGCAAGGCTCTTGAGGCCGCCGGCCGGCAGTTTCCGGTTCTCTCCGGCCTGGCACGCAGTCAGGTCGGCGACCTGAGCGGACTGATATCCCAACTGGCCGGAAAGATCGGCCCTACGGGCGAGCTTGAAGATGGAGCCAGTCCCCGGTTGCGGACCCTGAGGCGGCAGGTCGCCGGCCTGAGATCCCGCATCTGCCGTTCATTGGTCAACCTCCTGCGGGGAGGAGAGACGACCGGCTCACTGCAGGATGAGGTGGTGACCGTCCGAAACGAGCGGTTCGTCGTCCCGGTGCGCACCGATCGCAAAAGGGCTTTCCCCGGTGTGGTGCACGGGAGCAGCTCCAGCGGCTCGACCCTCTTCATTGAACCGCTGCAGAGTGTCGAGCTCAACAACCGGCTGATCCAGCTCAAGGAACAGGTCGCCGCAGAGGTCCTTCGCGTCCTTCGGGCGCTGACGGAGGCCATCCGGCAGCATCTGCAGGAGTTGCAGGCAGCGGCCCGGTTTGTAGGCGTCCTCGATTTCAGCTTTGCCAAGGCTCGCTTCTGCCGGAAGTTCCAATGCGTTTTTCCCGAGCTCGAGGCGGGTCCGGTACTCGAGATCGAGAGGGGACGTCACCCCCTGCTGGAGATGCACCTGAAGGAGCAGGGACGGGAGATCGTTCCCGTTTCGGTAAATCTGGGGGAACGCAGTCAGGTCCTGGTGATCAGCGGTCCCAATGCCGGCGGGAAGACGGTTGCCCTCAAGACCGTGGGTATGTTGACCCTGATGGCGCTTTCGGGAATTCCCGTTCCGGCCGCGGCGGCCCGGATCGGCCTGTTTCGGCAGATATTCGCGGATATCGGCGACCGCCAGTCCATGACCGATGACCTGAGCACCTTCTCCGCCCATCTCGGAAAGATTCGCAGCATCCTGGAGGAGGCCAGGCCTCCGGCGCTGGTGCTGCTCGACGAGTTGGGCACGGGCACCGATCCGGGCGAGGGGGCTGCTCTGGGAACGGCCATCCTGGAGGAGCTCCGCTCCCGAGGCATCCTGACCGTGGTCACCACCCACCTCAACGGGCTCAAGCGATATGCCTTTCAGACCGAGCGGGTGGCCAACGCCAGTGTGGAGTTCGAGCAGGCCGACCTGCGGCCCACCTACCGGCTGATCCAGGGAATTCCGGGCAACAGCAGCGGGATCGACATGGCAAGTCAGCTCGGACTTCCGGAACCGTTGGTGGCCCGCGCCCGAGGGCTGGTTTCCGAATCGGAGCGGGAGGTTGCCGGGTACGCTCGGGCGCTCGGCCGACAGCTCACGGAGGCCACCCGGCTGCGAAACCAACTGGAAACGGAACGGGCGGCGCTGAAGGATCGGAGGGCGCAGCTTGAAAACAAGCAGCGGGAACTGGAAGAATCCAGGAGCCGGGAGATTGCCCGCTGCCGCAAGCAGGCGCACCAGCGCTTCGAGAAAGAGACGTCGCAACTCCTGGCGGGGATCCGGGACCGGTTTGAAGAAGCCCGGCTGCGAAGCGAAGTTCGCAGAAGAGCCAGGGAACTGAAGGAGGTTCCGGTCAACGGCTCCCGGCCGGCCGATGGTGGCGGCCCGGGGTTGCCGGAGCGGGAGAAAGCTCCAGGGGAAGAGATTCGAGCCGGAGTCCGGGTCAGAGTGGCCCGCCTGGGTTCGATCGGCACCATCACGGGACCTAGAGCAGAAGGCTCCTGGGAAGTGGAGGTGGGCGCCTTGAAGTGTGTGTTGAAGGGCGAGGAACTGGAGCCTCTGGGGCTGGACAGCGGTCCGCCTCCACCGGTGCGGGGAGGTTCCCGCGGGGTCTCGGTCCGGTTTGAGTCCGAGGAACTGGCCTCCAACGAGATCAACCTGGTCGGGTGCACGGCGGACGAGGCCATTCGGAGGACCGACAAGTTTCTGGACAGCGCGCTGCTGGCTTCCCTGTCTCCTGTTCGCCTGATACACGGCAGCGGAATGGGCGTGTTGCGGCGGGCCATTTCCGAGTGGCTGTCCGACCAGTCTCATGTTTCCGAATTTCATCCGGCTGCGTCCGATGAGGGAGGAAACGGAGTGACGGTGGTCTCTCTCCATGTCTGACCCGAAAAGCGGCGGGGCCGGACCCGGTGAGAAAAGCGTGCGGGGGTTCCGGTGAGGTGAGCATGAGCTTGGCCGGCGATGGGGTTGACCGAGTGAAGAGCGCTGCCGACCTGGTGCAGATCGTTGGAGAACATGTCCGCCTGCGCAAGTCGGGGAGCAACTTTATCGGGCTCTGCCCCTTTCACTCCGAGAAGACTCCATCCTTCCACGTCCACGCGGAACGGCAGTTCTTTTACTGTTTCGGCTGCCACGCCAAGGGAGACGTGATCCATTTCGTCGAGAAGATGGAGGGGTTGACCTTCGCGGATGCCCTCCGATGGTTGGGCGAGCGATACGGTATCCCGATAGACAGCCGGAGTCTCTCAAACGAACGCAAGGCCGGGGAGCGCCGGACTTTGCTCGATATTCAGGCCAAGGCCGGCCGGTACTTCCGCCGGGAATTGACCAGCGGTGCAGCCCCGCGGGCTCAACGCTACCTGGATGATCGGGGTCTGACTTCCGAGATTCAGAAACGCTTCGGCATCGGCTTTGCCCCCAAGCGGTCGGATAGGCTGCTTCAGGAACTGAGGGACGGCTATTCCCTGGATCAGTTGCGTCTCAGCGGGTTGATCCAGCGAAGCGAGCGGGATTCCAGCCATTACGCCCGTTTTCGCGGCCGGGTGATGTTTCCCATCTGGAACGAGGCGGGTAAAATCGTGGGGTTCGGGGGCCGGGCGCTGGGAGAGGAGCAACCCAAGTACCTGAACTCGCCCGAAACGCCCCTGTACAGCAAGAGCGGGACGCTCTACGCCCTCAACCTGGCGCGGGAGCCCATCCGAAGACAGGGCCGGGCCGTTCTGGTCGAGGGCTACATGGACTGTATCGCATTGCATCAGGCCGGGATCGGCAATGCGGTCGCCGTCTGCGGCACCAGTCTGACCGAGGACCAAGTCCGCCTGCTTGGCCGCTTCACCAAGAAGGTGGTGGTGAATTTCGATCCCGACGAAGCCGGGGATTCGGCCACCCTTCGATCGCTGGCCCTCCTGTTGCAGGGCGGTTTCGGCGTGCGTGTGCTGGCCTTGCCCGATGGGCTCGATCCCGATGCCTACATCAGGCGGCGTGGTGCCGCCGCCTACCGGCAATTACTGGAGCGGGCGCCCAGCGACTTCGAATACCTGCTGGCACGCGCTCGGGACAAGCATCCGCTGGAGACCATCGAGGGGAAGGTTGCCGCCATCGAAGAGCTGCTGCCCTTCCTGGCCCGCGTCTCCAACCGTATCGAGCGGGAGGAGAAGACCCGCCGGTTGGCGGAGTATTTTCAGGTGGAGGAAACCGCGGTTCGGGCGGAACTGCAGAAGGCGGCCGGCGGCGGTCGCCGGAAACCGGAGCTGGGACGCTCTCGCAAGCCTTCCCTGAGTCCGGTGGAGCGGCAACTGATCAAGGTCATTCTGGATCTCGATCGGAAGGCCGGCGAAATCGTGGATCAACTGGACCGCTCGCAGGCCCACGTGGGAATGGAGTCGGAAGTCGTCTTTAGCGCCATGGTCGCTCTCTACAGGAGAGAGGGGCGGGTCGAGGCGGAGCGTCTGCGGGAGTCGCTTCCCGGGGACCGCGAGCGGAATTGGATCAGCGAAGCCGTTTTTGAGGAGGGAGATCAAGAGCAGGTCGACGGTTGTCTGGAGTGGCTGGGACGCAAGAAGGTGCAACGAGAGGTAGCCCGGCTGCAACAGCAGATCGAACAGGCTGAACGCTCCCGGGACTTTCAACTTGTTGCCAGTCTTCATTCCAAGAAAGAAAAGCTCACTCTGTCCGTGGCCGGATAAGGGCGCTCACCGTAGCCCGGGTCTGCCGGCGGAAGGATGAGAAAAAGGATGGTCATGCCCAACATGGAAGAAAACGACGCCATTGAAAACCTCGAGCGCAATCTCAGTGTCAGCCTCGAGGACAAGTACGACGAGGTCAAGCAGTTGATCGAACTGGGCAAGGAGAAGGGTTACCTGCTCTACGACGAGGTCAATGATCTGCTTCCCGGGAACGTGACATCCTCGGAAGAGCTTGACGAGATGTTCGCCGTGTTTCGCGCCCAGGGCATTGAGGTCATTGACGGCGACCCCAAGACGACAGGCACTGAGAAGCTGGGCTTTGAAAGAGAGACCAACGAGGAGCCCAGTCTGGACTTGACTCCGGGCGTGTTGGACAAGACCAACGACCCGGTTCGGCTCTACTTGCGCGAGATGGGAACGGTCCCCCTGCTCACCCGGGAGGGGGAGGTGGAGATTGCCAAAAGGATTGAACGGGGCCAGTTGAATGTCCTGAAAGCCGTCTCTCGGTCACCCATCGCCATCAAGGAGGTGATCGACCTTGGGCTACAGCTCCAGCGGCGAGAACGGTCCATCAACGACACCATTGTCTTGAATGACGACGTGCTCACCCCCGAGATCCTGGAGGAACGGCTTCGGGAGGCGTTGCGAAGCATCAGACGGGTGCAGCGCTGGCGCCGAAAGCACGATCGGATCCTGCAGGGATTGGAGAAGACGCCGAAGTCCAGGCAAGGACGCTCCTATCGAAAGCGGCGCTTCGAGTTTATGCGACACCGTGTTCGGATCTCCAAGGCCATAAGAGAATTGGGGTTGACCCCCGCAGAGAATGTCCGGCTGATCGAACAGATTCGGCGCCATGGGGACAGCCTGCGTCCCTTGGAGTTGAAAACAGCCCACCTCCAGCGAAGGATCTCCCACAGCCGAGGCAAGACAGTGACCGCGCTCAAGAAGGAATTGAGCCTGATCAGGGAAATGACCGCCGCCCTGGAGCTCGAAACTCAGACGCGAAGCATTGAGCTCAAGCGGACGCTCCAGGCCATCAAGGATGGCGAGAGGTTGGCCAGCAGCGCCAAGCGGGAACTGGTGGAGGCCAACCTGCGCCTGGTGGTCTCCATCGCCAAGAAATATACCAACCGCGGGCTCCAGTTCCTGGATCTGATCCAGGAGGGCAATATCGGCTTGATGAAAGCGGTGGACAAGTTCGAATACCGTCGAGGCTACAAGTTTTCGACCTACGCCACCTGGT
>JAPPFQ010000422.1 GCA_028875135.1 Acidobacteriota bacterium | reverse complement strand
TTCCGGTGCAGGATCCTCACCTCCTGTTTATCCTGTGCATCCTGTGCATCGATGTTAATAAAAAAAGGGGTCTGGAAAACCCAGACCCCTTTGAGGAACGGCGCCTTCGCGCCAACCGGCGGATTCAGGCGGTGGCTTTCAGCTTCCTGCCGCCGAGAGCCTTGACCTCGATCTTCTTCGGCAGGGCCGCCGGAGCCAGGGGCGCCGTGATTTCCAGGACCCCGTTGTGGAAGGACGCCTCGATCCTGTCCAGGTCGGTTCCCTTCGGCAAGAGCAGGGTCTGCTCATACTTGCCGTAAGAGAAACCCCTCACGTGCCAGTCGTCCTGGTTGACATCGCCCGGCTCCTTGCGCTCCACCTGCACCGTCAGCCTGCCGTCGACCACCGAAAGATCGACATCCGCCGGTTCCACGCCCGGCAGAGCCAGCCGGTAGACGTGCTGCCCCTCCCTCTCGAAGGCGTCGAGCTCGGGACGAAAGGCTCTGAAGCTCGGCAGGAGCCGGATGTCCCGGTTCCAGGCGTCGTTGAAGAATCGATCGACGTGCCGGTCGAATGAGGGAAAGTCGTTAAACAGCCTTCTTGAAAGTGCTAACATTTGGAAACCTCCTGATTTTGGTTTGGTTACTCCGGTCCTGATCGTGACCTCTCAACTTCGTTTCACTGAATATGTAAGATCGGGGCCTTGGCCTGTCAAAGAGCCGGCTGCATTTATGCAAAGATTCCGGTCATATCACCAGGGTCGATGCCCCAGGACGAGCCGCAGGGCTCTCGAAGTATTTCGTTAGTATTTTCGGCAATTTCCCGACGGAACACGGAGGAGTGCAATGGTGTGGAGAACGCTTCCAGCGCTGGTTGTCGCCTTGATTCTTCTGCAGCAGTCGCAGGCCGGAAACTGGCCGCAATGGAGGGGCCCCACGCTGGACGGCATCAGCCCCGAGAAAGCCCTGCCCGTCTCCTGGGACAGGCAGACCAACATTACCTGGGAACTGGCATTGCCCGAGTTCAGCGGCTCCACTCCCATTATCTGGGGCGATTCCGTTTTTCTGAGCGTGGCTGACGGCACCGACCTCTACCTGTGGTGCGTCGACCGCGAAAAGGGTGAGCTGAAGTGGAAGCGGAGCCTGGGTCAGGGAAACGTCAAGATGCGCAAGCAGAACATGTCGTCCCCTTCCCCGGTCACCGACGGCCGAGCGATCTTTGTCATGACCGGAACCGGCGTCCTGAAGGGATTCACCCTGGACGGAGAGCCTCTATGGGCCCGCGACATCCAGCAGGACTACGGAAAGTTCGGACTGAACCACGGCTACGCCTCCTCTCCGCTTCTCCACCAGGGGGACCTCTTCATCCAGGTCCTGCATGGAATGAAGACCGACGATCCCTCCTACGTCCTTCGAGTCGACGGCAGCAACGGCAAGACGCTCTGGAGGGTGGAGCGACCCACCGACGCCATCCATGAATCGCCCGATTCCTACACCACTCCCACCCTGGCCCCCACCGCCAAGGGCCTGGAACTGGTGATCACCGGGGGAGACAGCGCCACCGGCCATGACCTGGAAACGGGCCGGGAGCTATGGAGGGTGAACGGGTTCAATCCCACCAACAACCGTTACTTTCGGGTGGTTGCCTCGCCGCTGGTCTCCGGCGGCCTGATCTACGTGCCCACCCGGGTGAAGCCCTTGATGGCTCTTCGACCGGGCGGACGCGGAGACGTCAGCCAAAGCCATCGCGTCTGGTCGTTCGAGAACGGTCCCGACGTCCCCACTCCGGTTTCCGACGGCACCTACTTCTACTCCGTCGGCGACAAGGGGATCATGTGGTGCCTGGATGCCAAGAGCGGCAAGCAGATCTGGGGAGGGCAGCGGCTCAGACCGGGGACCTACAGCTCCTCGCCGGTCTTGGCCGACGGCAAGATTTACGTGAGCAACGAGGACGGTGTGACGAGCGTGGTCGAGGCGGGGCCCGAATTCAAGATTTTGGCCGAAAACCCGCTGGACGACTACTGCCTGAGCTCTCCGGCCATTTCCGACGGCCAGATCTTCATCAGGACGGCCGAGCGTCTGTTCTGCATCGGAAAGCGCCGCCGCTGAACTCAACAACTAATCTCCCAAGGGACCTGGCCTGCCCGGCCGAGGGAAACACAGGCTACTCCCATCGCTTGGCGTGGGCGACAAAGTCGAAGTCCACGTACTCCTTCCAGCGCTCGATCAACCGGTGGGTGCAGGGGCCCGGTCGACCGTCTCCGATCGGCTGTCCGTTGAAGCGGGTGACCGGCATCATGCACAGCGAGGTGGAAGTCATGAAGGCCTCGTCGGCGGTGGTTGCGTGGTAGGGCTGGATATCCGTCTCCCTGACGGTCATGCCCAGCCCTCGGGCCAGCTCGATGGTGGTCAGCCGGCTCACCCCCTGCAGGATGTTCCGCTCGCTGGGAGTCAAAACCTCCCCTCGGTTCACCACGAAGAAATTCCAGCCCGTACCCTCGGCCAGGTTTCCCTGGTGGTCCAGCATCAGGGGCAGTGCTTCGGGATCGATCAGCCGGGCCTCGGCGTCGGCCAGTGAAAAGTGCAGACGGCTGCGATACTTGATCTTGGGATCGATCGTCAGCGGATGCATGTGGCGGGTGGGCGGCGTCACCACGTGCAGTCCCTTGGCGTAGTAGTGCGCCTTTGCCTTGAGGCCCGTAGACAGCGGATAGAAATACATCACGAAAGTCGACTCGGTGGGGGGCAGCACCAGCCCCATGCGACCGCGGCTGACCAGGTGGCCCACCCCTCCTTCGTCACCTTCTTCCAGGGTCGGCAAATTGTCCTCCAGGAACTTCTGGGTCACCCGATCCAGTTCCTCCGTCGTCAGGCCGAAGTTCATCCTGGCCGCCTTGATGGAGCGAAGCAGGCGGTCGCGGTGTTCCGGCCAGCGAAACAGCTTGTGATGGAAGGTTCGGGCCGTCTCGATCACCGAATCCCCAATCAGGACCGCGCTGTCGAAAATTGAAATCCTGGCTTGCTCTTCCGGAACCATCTCCCCGTTGACATAGACTTGCCTCTGCTTCATCTCGACCTCCCATGATTACCTGAATCCATCCGGAGCACTCTTCGAAAATGGTCGGCGGTCCGGGAGCCCGACGGCGCCACCCAAAGACCGGAATGAAACCCTGCCCGTAGTTGACTCGGCCCCTCCGGTCTCCTAACATTTCGCCGTTGGCAGCCCCGAGCCATTAGCAATAGTACGACAGTCCTCCGGCAGTTGCATCATGTCCGGTGCTCACAGCCACAAAAAGCGGGGCCGCCTTCAGGAATCCAAAACCATGCGCATCCTGTTGACCGGCTCCAGCGGCCGAGTGGGCCGCAACCTCCTGCTGGACGGCCTGGCCGCCCGCCACCAGGTCACCGCCTTCGACTGGGCGCCGCCCCCCAACAGGCTGGACAATGTCCGCTACGTGGCCGGAAGCATCCTGGACCGCAAGGATCTTTCCGACGCCATGCAGGGGGCCGAGGCCGTCATTCACCTGGCCGCCATCCCCTACGACATTCCTCCCTTGCACCAGGTGTTCAATATCAATGTGCAGGGAACCTACCATGCGCTGGAGCTGGCCGTGGAGCATGGCGTACGCCATTTCCTGCACGCCTCCAGCCTGATGGCCTACGGCTTCGGCCGCAACGCCGAGGCGCAGTACCTGCCCATCGACGAGGATCACCCGGCGGCCTCCCACGACACCTATGGGGTCGGCAAGCTCCTGACCGAGTCCCTCTGCCGGGCCTTCACCGACAAGTTCGGCCTGCGCACCCTCTGCTTTCGCCTGACCCACTTCACGGCATTCCTTCGTCCCTACGGGGACCGCTTCCCCTACGACGACGACTCGGGAATCCAGGGACTGCACGAGTACATCGAGTCCCGGGACCTGGTAGGACTGCTGGAGGCCGCTCTGGCTTCCGAGCATGTTCACCACGACGTCTTCCTGGCCTCGGGTCCCGATTCCGGCCATGTCCTTCCCACCCGGGAGGTCATCCGGAAGTATCATCCCGGGGCGGAACTGCGCTACGCCCGGCTGGAACCTGAATCCCCTTTCATCTCCATGGAGAAGAGCCGCCGCCTGTTGGGCTTCACTCCCCGCTGCAGTTGGAGGGAATACGGATTGACCGGGGACGGACTGGTCAATCGTCCGCTCTCATCCGAGTGAACCCGCGGAAACGCCACGGGCTTGCCCGGCAAGCCGCCCGGCCCCTCAGGGGATTCCCGGCGTCGCCGCCTTGAAGACGGCCGCCTGTTCCAATACAATGAGGCGACTGACCGTTCCCTCGTCGGCCCCCCTCTCTCACTCCAACGCCGTCCCCGATTCGACCATTCAACCATGAGCCGACTCCTGATCGTCTCCAACCGACTGCCCATCACGGTGAGTTCGGAGCAGGGCAAGATCCACGTGAGTGAGTCCATCGGAGGCCTGGCGACAGGCCTGCGCGGCCCTCACCAATCGGGGGAATCCCTCTGGGTGGGTTGGCCCGGCGAGGTCTCGAGCCACGAGGGGCAGCGGTCCCACCTGGAAAAGGAGCTGGCGGGTCTCCGGGCAGTGCCGGTCTACCTCACCCGGAGCGAGATCAACCGGTACTACGAGGCCTTCTCCAATGGCGTGCTCTGGCCCCTGTTTCACTATCAGACGGACCTGATTCAACGGGATGCCTGGCGGCACTGGGAGACCTACCGGGAAGTCAACCGCCACTTTGCGGAAGTGGTCGCCCGGGAATACCGGACCGGCGACCTGGTTTGGGTCCACGACTACCAGCTCACCCTGGTGCCCGCCATGCTGCGCCGCCTGCTTCCCCGGGCCAGAATCGGATTCTTCCTGCACATTCCCTTCCCTTCCTCCGAAGTCTTCCGGATCCTCCCCTGGCGCAGCCAGATGCTGGAGGGCATCCTGGGAGCCGACTTGATCGGTTTTCACACCTTCTCCTACATGCGCCATTTCGCGCGGGCCATCCTGCTGGTTCTGGGAGCGGAGTCCCAGGGAGAGATGCTGACCTTCGAGGAACGGAAGATCCTCATGGGGGTCTTCCCCATCGGCGTCGATGCCGCCGAGTTCGGCCGGCTGGCCGACCGGGAATCGGTGCTGGCCAAGGCGGAGACCGTGCGACAGGAGTGCGGAGGGCGCAAGCTGATCCTGGGGGTGGACCGTCTCGACTACACCAAGGGTCTGCCGCGGCGCATGCTGGCCATGGAACGATTGCTGGAGAGGGAACCCGGGTTGAGAGACAAGGTGCGCATGATCCAGATCGTGGTGCCCTCTCGCACCAGGGTCGACTCCTACGAGCAATACCGCCAGAAT
>JAPPFQ010000562.1 GCA_028875135.1 Acidobacteriota bacterium | reverse complement strand
CCTCCACCCCGCTCGATCGGCAAACACGCCACGGATCTGCTTCGCCCAAGCCTACGCCGTTCCCGCCGCCAGGGTGGCCGGCTGCCACATCGTAGACATACTGAGCGACTCGCGACGGCGGTGCATGCGGGCGAGACGCCCGCGCTCCCGGGTGGGCCTCATTCCGTGACGGCATCGCAGCAAACGACGTCCATCGGTATTCGTGTCTATTCGTGTTCATTCGTGGTTCGTCTTTAAAAGAGATCGGCAGTTTCTTCCCCGAATGATCTGCCCAGCGGGGCAGGGGCTTCACTCACCTGAATCTCCGGTGGCCCATGGCCGGGTCTTGGCAGCTGATGCCACTGAATTCCCGGAAGGGGGAGAATTCAGTGATAAGATCCCTCTCGGCCGGCTACCGTCCGCCCCTCCCTCCGGACCGACCATGTCCCGCCTTCCAGATCTCTGTTCCGACGCGGCCCTCCGGATCCTGAGGCTCACTATTCAGGAAGCGCAGGGCAACGAGGTCTTCTTCCTCGGAACGACCGACGAGACCGGAGTCCTTCAAGAGGTGGATCCTCTGGCCCGGGGCAACGACTCGGCCGTTCCCGCCCTTCTCCAGGTGGCTTCCGCGGGAGACGTGATCCTCCACAACCATCCTTCGGGACACCTGGTCCCTTCCGAGGCAGACCTCGAGCTGGCCGCCCACTACGGCAACCAGGGAGTGGGCTTCTATATCGTCAACAATTCCGTGGACAAGGTCTACGTAGTGGTGGAGGCATTCGGAAAACCGGCTTCTCCGACGCTGGAGGTTTCCGAAATCCTTCAAATCTTCGCCCCCGGCGGCGCTCTTGCCAAGAGATTCAACCATTACCAGCACCGGCCGGCTCAACAAGGGATGGCCGAAACCGTCGCAAAGACTTTCAACCGATCCCGGGTGGCCCTGATAGAGGCCGCCACCGGCACCGGAAAGAGCCTGGCCTACCTGATTCCGGCAATCCTGTGGGCGGCTCGCAACCGGCAGCGGGTCGTGGTCTCCACCAACACCATCAATCTGCAGGAGCAGTTGATCCACAAGGATATTCCGCTGCTGCAGCGGGTGCTGGACCGTGAATTCAATGCGGTGCTGGTAAAGGGAATGAGCAACTACCTGTGCCTGGACAAGCTGCAGGCCCTGGATCGGCAGGGCAAGCTGTTTCTGGAGGAGGAGTGGGCCGATTTCACCGCGCTATCCCGGTGGGCCCGGCAGACCACGGACGGCAGCCGGTCGGATCTGTCTCTCAACGTCTCTTCCGCCCTCTGGGAAAAAGTAGCCTGCGAGAGCGACACCTGCACCCGAATCAAGTGCGATCACTACAGCCGCTGCTTCTTCTACAAGGCGCGGCGCCAGGCGGCCGCGGCCGACCTGCTGGTGGTGAACCACCACCTGCTGTTCGCCGACCTGGCCGTGCGTCGAGCCACCGGTCGCTACCATGACGCCGCCGTCCTCCCACCCTATTCCAGGTTGATTCTGGACGAAGCCCACAACGTGGAGGACGTCGCCACCGAGTACTTTGGCATGCAGGTTTCCAAGCTCTCCCTGCGGCGGCTGCTGGCGCGTTTCTACCGGGTCGCGAAACGGGGGACGGTCCGCGAGAAAGGGGCCATCCCCATACTGTTGGCCGGACTCCGCTCCCAGGAAAAGCAAGTCGATCCCGATCTGTCGAAGCGCATCGAGGAGCACGTGCGAAGCCGCCTGCTGCCGGAACTGGAGCAGACCTCGTTTCTGGCCGAAGGGGTCTTCAACGACTGCGCCGCCTGGTTCGAAGCCCGCAGCCGCGAGGCCTCCGCGGAAAGGAAAGTCCGCTTCACCAGCGATCTCTACCGGCGGGAAGACTGGAAGGGCGCTATCCTGGCCCGAATCCACCAGCTCCTGCAGGCCACCCAGATCCTTTACACCAACCTGCGGGCTTTGGATCGGCTGCTGACCGACCTTTCGGAGGAGACTCGAGACGCCCTGCAACGCCAGAGAATCGAGTTGAATGCCTTGACCGATCGGCTGGAGGCGGTAACGGTCACCCTGGCCGAGATCTTTGGGACCGAGGAGAGCGACAAGGTCCGGTGGATCCAATGGGCTCCGGCCCGCTCGGGCAAACGGGTGACCTTCCGTCAAGTCCCCCTGTACATCGGCGATCTCCTTCGTCAAAACCTTTTCGAACGGTTCCAAACCGTGGTGATGACCAGCGCCACGCTGACCAGCGAAAAGCGATTCGACTACCTGAAAGAGCGCTTGGGGCTCCAGCAGTATGCGGACTCGCGCCAGGTGGAGCTGCTGCTCCCTTCCGTCTTCGACTACCGGCGCCAAGCCGTTCTGGCCATTCCCACCGATTTGCCCTATCCCGACCGCAGCGCCTTCGCCGAGGCCCTCGGCCGGTTTCTGCTGCGGGCCCTGGAGTCCTCCCAAGGCAGGGCCCTGGTGCTCTTTACCTCTTACGCCCTGCTGAGCCGCACCTACCAGCGCCTGGTTCAGCCCCTGAGCCAATTGGGGATCGCCGCCCTGAAACAGGGAGACGCCCCCAGACACCGGCTCACGGGACATTTCCGGAGGGACAAGACCAGCGTTCTGTTTGCCACCGCCAGTTTTTGGGAAGGGGTGGACGTCGCCGGGGAGGCCTTGGAGAACCTGGTTCTGACCAAGCTTCCCTTCAGCGTTCCACGAGACCCGGTGGTGGCGGCCCGGGTCGAGGCCATCCGGAACCGGAATGGCGATCCGTTCCTCGAGTACATCGTTCCGCAAGCCGTGATTCGTTTCCGGCAGGGGTTCGGGCGGCTGATCCGCGACCGCAAGGACCGCGGATGCATCCTGATTCTGGACCGGCGGGTGCTGGACAAGTCCTACGGCCGCAAGTTCCTGGATTCGCTTCCCGACTGCCGGCGCGTGACCGGCAACAGCGACCTGGTGGTGCAGAAACTAAGGGAGTTTTTCGGGACCGGCCGTTGACGTTTGCAACAACCTCCGTGCCCAATGCCCAGGCCAAAGTAGGGGACGTTTTGCAATGGGCTGACGCCCACGTCTCGCCTGGAATCACCGCACTGCCGCCCGGGGAAATATTCCAAAAACAAGCACGTTTCCCCTTGCAGCATTGCGAGTTCGGGGAGAGCTGCGAAGCTGCGGTTGCCGTGGGTTACCCGGCAAAACGCCACCTACGGGCCATCCTTATAGAGCTGCGAAGCAGCGGCTCAGGGTAGCCCCGGGTGACAACCCGGGGTCGTATGGGTCCGCGCCAACCCAGCCGCGAATGCGGCGCATAGAAAGCACCCGTCCCGGAAAGCAATGCCTCCACAAAAAAGCAGGGGACGCCGGGTCAGCACCCTCAAATCCGCTTGAAGGCCTTCAGAATTTCCTTTTTTTCGTAGCGCAGAATGACGGGGCGGCCGTGGGGGCAGGTCATGGGATACCGGGTCTTGAGCAGCTCGTCGATCAGCCAGACCATCTTGGACCGATCCAGGTGGGTGTTCACCTTGATGGCCGCATGACAGGCCACCGAGGCGGCAATCTTCTCCTGCAGCCTCTCCAGGCTCACCTCCCGAGCCTCTTTTTCCAGACCCTCCAGCAGTTCACCCAGCAGCCTGCTGCAGTCGGAGGCGCCGAGGTCGGCGGGAAGAGCCTTGACGGCCAGTGTGCGGCGCCCGAAGGGCTCCACTTCGAATCCGCAGGAATTCAGTTCCGGAGTCAGGTCGTCCAGCAGGATCTGCTGGCGGGGGTTCAACTCCACGATCAGCGGCAACAGCAATCGCTGGCTCTCCACCCTGCCTTGGCCGCGCTGCCTGAGGACCTTTTCGAAGAGCACCCGCTCGTGGGCCACGTGCTGGTCGATGATGAGCAGGGACCCGCGATCGCCAGCCACGATGAAGCTGTCCTCGATCTGGCCCAGGGGGTGGATGTGGTCGGGTGAAATCGTAATCGAGGAAGCGGCCTGGATGGCCTCGGCCTGCTCCCTCGAGACCAGCGCCGCGGCGGCGCAGATGGGGGGCGAGGGATCCCGGCCGGGGGCTGGAGTGGGAAGGGCATCCGTTGCCGCCGGGCCGGAGGGCGTTTGAAGACCCGACCGGGATTCCAGTCGGGTGGGAACCGGCTCCCCCACCGTCAGCGGCAGGGGTGCCGTCCCGGCAAACGGGGTTCGTTCCGAACGGGACAGCCAGGACGGCGGATGCGGGCCCGGCGTCCCGGGGGCAAAAGGAGGTTCCACCTCCATTCCCTCAGGCTGAATCGAGAAGGCGGCTTGGGGCCGGGCCTCCATCAACGCCTTGCGAACAGCGTCGCGCAGGCAGTCGTGAATCATCGACTGCCGGCGAAAACGTACTTCGGTCTTGGACGGGTGGACGTTGACGTCCACTTCTGCAAACGGCATCTCGATAAACACCAGGGCCACCGGAAAGCTACCGTCCGGAAGGATGCGGCGGTAGGCTTCACCCAGAGCGTGCATGAGAATCCGGTCCCGCACCATTCGGCGGTTTACGAAGAAATAGAGGGATTGGCGATTCGGCTTCTGTACTTCCGGCTTGGAGACGAAGGCGTGAATCCGGACTTTCTCTCCCGAGCGCGGATCCCGGGGTGACCCGGAGTGGGACGGGAGCGACAATTCCTCCTCCAGCTCGACCAGTTGCCCGAGCAGATCCGCTCCGAACACCTGGAACAGCCGGTCGCGCAAGGGATCGACGGCCTGGAAGTCGAACATCCTGGACCCCGAGCCGGCCAGGGCAAAGCGGCCTTCCGGATGAGCCAGGGCGTACTGGGTCACGACGTTGACGACGTGGCCCAGCTCGGTGCGGTCCGCTCTCAGGAATTTCTTTCGAGCCGGCAGGTTGAAGAACAGGTCCCGCACCGTCAGGGTGGTCCCCACGGCACGGGCAATCTCCCGCACCCGCACCATCCGGGACCCGGCGATTTCCACCGCCGTACCCACTCTCTCTGCCTTCGCCCGGGTCTCCATCAAGAGCCGGGAAACCCCGGCAATACTCGGGAGCGCCTCACCCCGGAAACCCAGGGTGTGGATCCGGCTGAGATCTTCGGCCTGCCGGATCTTGCTGGTGGCGTGCCTCTCGAAGGCCAACAAGGCATCGTCGGGGGTCATGCCCTCCCCGTCGTCCAGCACCCGGATCAAGCGCTTTCCGCCCGCCTGAACGGTGACTTCCAGGTTGCGGGCTCCGGCATCCAGGGAGTTCTCCATCAGCTCCTTCACCACCGATGCCGGACGCTCCACCACCTCTCCCGCTGCGATCTTGTTGGCCAGCGCCTCCGGCAGAAGGCGTATCCTCGACATGACGATTCTCCGAACAGCATGCGGGCGGGACGCCCG
>JAPPFQ010000319.1 GCA_028875135.1 Acidobacteriota bacterium | reverse complement strand
CCTGGAAACGGCGGCGCCCGGGGCGCCCGAGGAGATCCAACGCTCGATGACCCTGCGGTAGTCCCTGCTCCCCAGGCTTCTTTGCAGGCGCCGATTGCTGCTGGCGGCGCTCCCCTCCAACTGCTCCCGAATCTGACAGCCGATCGAGCCGTCATGAGCCAGGCTCATGGTGACATGGCGTTTGAAGAGGTTGGCGCGGGGAGGGGAAGTCGGCGCTCGCAGCAGCTTACCCCCGCTCGACCTGACCAGCAGCGCCAGGCTGTCCTGCTGGGGGTCGGGAAGGTAGCCCAAGGGAGTGTAGCGGTCGGTCGGGTCGAACAGAAGGAGTTTCCCCCAATCACCCGCCGAGGCCACAGCGGGTGCTTCCAGCTCTCCTGACAACGGCACGGCGATGATGACGTGGTTGAACTGTCGGGGGGACGGCCAATCGGACCGCACGTAGCGGCGGTTGCCGGAAAAGATTGCCACCGGGTAGGACTCGATGCCCACCGCCGCCAGCAGGGAGCGCATCAGGTTGACCTTGTCCTTGCAGTCTCCATAGGCGTTTTGAAGTGTCTCCCCGGCAGGGCTGGGCTGGTATCCCCCGCCGCGCCCGACGCCCAATTGGATGGAGGCGTACTTGATGCGCTGGGAGAATTCGGCGATGGCCTCGATTTTCTCAAGCTGACTCTCCTTGCCCACGGTCAGGTCCCGCGCCTTGGCCATGACGGCCTGGTCGGGCCTGGCCCGAGGGTCGGCAAGGGAGGCAAGCCAGGCCGATACCTGGCTCCACTCGCGGAATGTCGGACCGGCGGCTTTGACCCGGGAGGGAGGAAAGTAGCTGACGCTGACCCGGGGCACGATCGACCTCAGCCCGGGCCGGGCGGGTTCGTCGGAAACCGGAGGGAGGCGTTCCAGTTGCCAGGTGTAGGACGAGTCCTTGACCAGGGGTTCGATGGGCGGGTGGTTGTCCGTGACCGATTCAGCCGTCCAGCCCGATGGCAGCTCCAGGCGGAAGCGGGAGAGCAGGGCCGGCAGATCGTCCTGAAAGCTGAAGCTGAACTGGGTAAATACCGACCGGTCTTCCAGGACCGACTCGTATCCGAACACTGAGCCCGTATCTGCGTCGGCCGTGCCACGGATGGACGATTGCCGCGACTCGTCATAGACATCGTAGACGTCGTCATCCACCAGCGAGACGTCGATAATGTCCTTCTTGCGGTGGGTCTTTGATGCCCCGGAGGGGTAGAGCGTCCAGGCTCGCAGCCTGCGGACCTTGCCGCTGTCGCGGCGATAGACCACGCCCCCGCGAGCTTCCCGGCGGCCTTCCCGCGTCAGCACCTTGATGGCCTTCCGCACCGAGGTGGTGACCTTGCCGTCCGGCTCAACCGTTACCGTGTGCTCGTTGAGAAGAACGACTGCCCCCACCTCGCTGTCGTATTCCGGAACCTGGCCGGAAGCCAGCTCGGTGAGCCAGGAAGGGGGCCGTTCGGCCGCCAGGCAGGGGCAGCAGAGGCAGGCCAGGACCAGGGCGGCCGCCTGCGTCCGGCTCCACCACCGGTCAATCCGCCGGCGTTTTGCGGGTGAGCGTGAGCACATGGTTGTCCTGCCGGTGGATGTAATCGAAGGTTCGCTTGATCTGAGGATAGGCATCGGAGCGGAACAATATCGTCCCGTTGTCTCCGAAGCGCAAGCTGCGCCTGTAGGTCAAACCGTTGCCGTCGCCTTGCTCCAGGCTGGCTTCATATTTCCCCACGCCTTGCATGGTGAAGGGTCTGGGGGAGGAGAGCCTCTCGAGCCTGTGGGTTTGCGGCAGCTCGATGGTGACCTCGTCCGATTCAGTCCAGGAGTACCGGAAATAGATATCGTACCGGCGCTGGCTGGTTTCAAACTCCGCGGGCACGTTCATCTGGAAATAGGCCGGCTGCAGCAGCAGACGCCTGCCGACTCCTTGGGCATAGCCCGGCACCCGAATCCTGTAGCGCACCGCCAAGGGGTCCCGGATGGCCTTGGCGTTCACGATCTCGACATCGGTTACGTCGGCGGAATTCAACCGTTCCTGCACTCGCTCTGCAATGGCTTTCTGCTGCTCCTCCGGGGTGAGCGCGTCATACACGTTCTTGCGGGATACGCCCGGGTGGCCGTGGAAGACCATCTCCACCGTTCCTTGCAGCGTCCCGTCCTCCTGCAGCTTGAAACTCGCTTTGCGGTGAATCCGGCTTCTCTGGGGATCGGAAGAGGGAGTCTTCTGGAAAAAGGGTTGTTTGCGATGGAGGATCAAGGATTCGACACCCTCCTCGGGCCACAGCAGCATGCCGGGTTCGAGGTAGGGAGATGCCGGATCGTAGAACTTCCACTTGCCGTCGAGCTCGACCGCGACCTGCATGCGATTCAGGAAATAGGGGTCCAGAAAATTGGAGTTGAAAAAGAAGTCGTCCCTCCCGGCGGCCAGGGCGACATAGGATCGAATTCCGGCGGCGTTCAGGAGCGCGGAGAACAGCTTGATGATGTCGCGTCCCGTTCCCATGCCTTGCTTCAAGGTGTCGGACGGCTTCTTGCGGGGCTTCAGTTTCAGGCGCTGCTCGGCCGTCACCCCCGAACGGTCGTGTTGGAAGTTCTTGACCTGGTTTAGGCAGTAGTCGAGGATGCGATCGATTTTCTCGGTGGGCGTGGACAGACCCGCGGTCAGCTCGGCGGCTTTCTTCTTGATGGAGCCGTCCACCTTGACCTCGTTCCTGAGTTCGTGGCGAATGGCCTTTCCCATTTCGCTCCAGTACTTGTCCGGCTTGAAGTTGCGCTTCTTGGAGTAGAACAGCAGCATCCAGGAGCGGATGTTGTCCTCGGGAGGCATGCGGGCTTCGGACTTGAAGGCCGGAACGTCCTGCACGGTGATGGATTGCCACCCCCCGGGGGTTTCCCTGAATCCTTCGCCCCTCACGTTGAAGACCTGGAAACTCATCAGGAAGCCCAACCGCTCCCAGGCGAAATCCGAAGGCTTGACGTGATAGCTGACCTCCCAGGAAGGGATGTCCCGCTGAAAATAGAGACGGGAATACTGGGAGAAATAGTCGTCGCGATACTGTTTCCACTGGTACTCGATGATGTCGCCCGGCTCCACACCCGGCATGGAGAAGGACTTGAACCTGACCTTGATTCCGCGGGTCCTGGCCACCGTCCGTTCGAAGATGGATCGACCGGGAACCTCCACGATGCGGCCGTCGGACTTGATGGTGCGCGCACGCAGGTCGCCGATGCGAATCTCGTCGAATGCCGATAGAAGGTCGATGGTGGCGTACTCCTGGACGCCGCGTTCGGTAAAGATCTTGATGCGGATGTACTGCTCCTTGATGTTCTGCGGCTGCCGGTTTCCAATCATTTGATCCGTCACCCAGGTCCGCCAGAAAATCGCCTCGGCGTCGGCATCCGGGTCGATCCGGGGACTTTGCTCAGCCAGGTGGGCCGGCTCGACGGGAGCCCACTTGACGGCGGCGGCCGGAATACAAAGGATCAGAGGGAGCAACAAGGACGCCAGGATTCGAAGAGCCGGTTTCATCGGGGTTCTCCGGTTGGAATGGAATCGGGGAGTTCGGGTGCGGTGTTTCAACGGGAAGCTGCCGGGAAAGGTCATGATACCGGACGCTTCAACCGGAAACAATCCGTCCCGTCCGGAGCGCAAGCTCCCGTACCGGCCGCTACGTTTGCAGCAGGACTGTAGCTCCCAAGAGTCGGCGGTCGACAGCACCAGCCGCACCAGCTTCGATACACCTCACCCGGAAACAATCGGCTTCGCCCCGGGCGTGAAACGCGGCTCAAAAGGGGGATTGCCCGGCCGGGGTCGGGGGCACTCTCAGGTCTACGTTCGAAGTGCCGGCTCCCTTGACCACGTCCACCAGCCTGGAGTCGAAGACCTGGGAGATCCCGTAGCCTCGGCTGGGATGGGTGGCGTCCGGCTTGGAACGGAGCGCCAGGAAGTAGCGGCCCGGGGGAAGTCCGGCCAGCGTGTATTGAGGCGTGGGGAGGTCGAACACCGAGGAGGTGTTCTCGACGAAATTGATGAGGACGATCTGCAATTGATTCAAGCCGGGGGCCTCGCTCGCCGACTCGACGGAGCCCGAGATGGAGCCCCCGATTCTGAAGGCGAAGTCCAGCTCTTGCAGCAGGTCGCCTTCAACCACGGTCACGACCCTCGGAAGCGGGGAACGCAGGGCGATCAGGTTGGGGTCCGAGAGCCTGGGGGTCAGGGAGTAGCGTCCTCCGGGAGTTCCGTCCACTCGGAATGAACCGTCCTCTTCCACCCTCAGCCGCCGGTCCTCGGAGCCCCTGGGATCGAAATCCAGACGTGCCAGCTCGACCACGTCCCGTGAGCTGTCCCATTGATATTCGAGCTCCTCTTCGGGCTCCTCGATCCCAACCCTGCCGCTGAGGCTGGCTCCGGCCGCCAGGTTGAAGTCGATGTCCCGCAGGGCCTTCCCCTCCTCCAGCTCGATCCTGTCCGCCCTGTCCAGGCTCAGCTTGTCCCGGTAGTAGACCCGGATGAGCCTCCGGTGCCTGGCCGGGAGCAGCATGCCCAGGGTGTAGTCCCCCGGGGGCAGCCCCTGAAGCAGGAAGTCCCCCGACCCATCGGTCCGGGTTCGTGTCGGAGAAAAACCCCGCAGCATGACCGGTTGCGGAATCACCTGGACTTCCTCCAGGGGTTCCTCGTCCCCCAGCGTCACCACCCGCCCGCTGATCCAGCATTCCTGCATGAGCGTGAAGTCGATACCGGACAGGGTGAGACCCGACTCGAGGTCGAGCGCAACTGCCGATTCCCGATGGAATTGTTGGGGATAGAACTGGCGCAGCCAGCCTGGCTGTTGCCGTCCGGTGTCGTCCCCTTCGGGGGGGCCTGCCGACAGCAGGTAGGAGCCAGGAGAGAGGCCGGCCAGTCGGTATCGCCCCTGGGAATCGCTGGTGGCGACACGGGAAATCGGGGAAGCCCCCTGTTTTTCGGCAACCACCCGGACTCCCTCCAGCGGCTCCATTCCCTTGAGGGCTCGAATCCGCCCCCGAATGGCCCCTGCCCGTTGCAGCACAAAGTCGATTCCGGTGAGCTTCCGGCGCTGCTGCACGGCTACGGGTCGCGCGTCCTCGCGATGAGAGCTCTCCGGATAGTAGGCGGAAACGTATCGCTGGTCCCGAGTCCCTGCGGAAATGAGGAATTCTCCGGGGGGCAGTCTCGAGAGGAGATAGCTCCCGTCTTCCCCGGTCGCGGTGGAGACCCGATGATCGGCCGACTCGGCCCGGATGGTTACCTTGGCCAGGGGGGCCTCGCCCTCGCCCCTCACCCCTCTCGAGACTGCCC
>JAPPFQ010000162.1:4681-5353 GCA_028875135.1 Acidobacteriota bacterium | reverse complement strand
GCAGGGGCTGGAGCCTCAAGTCGATGCACCGTCTCATCATGGCCTCTCAGGCCTATCGGAGGAGCAGCCAATACTCCGACCCGGCCGCGGCCCTGGCCGACCCCAACAATCTCTACCTGTGGCGCATGAACCGGCGCCGCCTGGAGGCCGAGGCCCTGTGGGATGCCCTCCACGCCGCCTCCGGAACCCTCAACCGGAAGCTGGGGGGGCGGTCCTTTTGCCCGACGCCGGAGGAAGGGGACCTCTCGGGCAAGAACTGGATCCGGGTCTACGCCGACCCCGAGGAGCAGAATCGCCGGGCGGTCTACATCCTGGTGCAGCGGAATTTCGGCTTCCCCATGTTCGAGACCTTCGACACGCCCGATCCGGCCGTGAGCTGTTCGGTGCGCGAAGTCACTACCGTGCCTCCCCAGGCCCTCTTTTTCCTGAACGACAAGATGGTCTTCAGCCAGGCCCAGGCCTTTGCCGACCGCCTGGTCCGCGAGGTCGGGGACAATCCGTCCGGCTGGATCCGCCAGGCCTGGCGCGTCGCCCTGGGTCGGGAACCCACCGCCAGGGAGCAGGAAGAGGCCGGGACCTTGCTGGAGTCGCTGACGGAATCGGAGGTCAAGGCCGGAAAGCCCGATTCGCTGGCGGGGAAGGGGTGGAGATCCGGCGCAAGCCTGGGCGGAG
>JAPPFQ010000162.1:0-4671 GCA_028875135.1 Acidobacteriota bacterium | reverse complement strand
CCGGGAAGGGCCAGGCCCGCACCCGGGCCCTCACCCAGTTGTGCCTGGCCGTCTTCAACTTGAGCGAGTTTTCCTACGTGGACTGACAGTCCTTGTTAAACCCGGCCGCCGGCTGTTACCATGTCGGGTACGAGGAACCAATGCCAATGGATCACAGTTGCTGCAACCGGCAAATGACCGTCAGGTCGCGGAGGGAGTTTCTGACCACCTCCGGCTTCGGCTTTGGAGGCTTGGCCCTGGGCTACCTGCTGAATCGTGAACAGGCCCTGGGGAGCGTGGGATCGTCCGCCCCTGTCAATCCACTGGCTTCCCGGACGCCGCACTTCCCGGCCAAGGGCAAGAGTGTCATCTGTCTGTACATGAAGGGCGGCCCCAGCCAGATGGACAGCTTCGACCCCAAGCCCCTGCTCAGCCGGCTTGACGGTCAGCCCATCCCGCCCAGCTTCGTCACCAAGGACCTGGACCTGCAGTTCGTCAAGGTCGAGGACATGAAGCTGCTGGGATCCCGGCGGACCTTCCGGAAATATGGGCAATCGGGCCTGGAGATCTCCGACTTGTTCAGCCGGGTGGGCCAACACGCCGACGACCTGGCGGTGATCCGTTCCTGCTACCACGACTCCTTCATCCACGGACCCGCCATGAGCGTCATGCTGACGGGATCGGTCCGGCTGGGGCATCCCAGCGTGGGAGCCTGGGTGGTTTACGGCCTGGGCAGCGAGACCGAGAACCTGCCGGCCTACGTGGCCATGTCGGAGGGAGCCGGCGTCTCCACCAAGGCGGTCTATGGAGCCGGGTTCCTGCCCGCAGCCTACCAGGGCACCTTCATGCGGACCGAGGGGAATCCCCTTCGAAACCTGACGCCCCCCATCGATCCCGGCAACCAGCGAAAGATCCTGGACCAGGTGGGCCGCTGGAACCAGAGGCACCTGGACCAGCAGCGGCAGGACGACTCCCGGCTGGCCGCCCGCCTGACCAACTACGAGCTGGCCTTCCGCATGCAGACGGCAGCCCCCGAGCTGATCGACATCTCCAGCGAACCCGAGCACGTGCGGCAGATGTACGGGCTGAATTCCGACAACACGGCCAAGTTCGGACGGATGTGCCTGCTGGCGCGGCGGATGGTCGAGCGGGGAGTCCGCTTCATTCAGCTCTACAAGAGCGGCTGGGACGGTCATACCGAGAACGATCAACTGCACGTGGGCAGCGCCGCCAAGATCGACCAGCCCATCGCCGGACTGATCTCCGACCTGAAGCAGCGGGGACTGCTGGACAGCACCCTGCTGGTCTGGACGGGCGAATTCGGCCGCACTCCCATCAACCAGGGAAAGATGGGCCGGGACCACAATCCCTACGGCTTCACCACCTGGATGGCCGGGGGCGGGATCCGCGGCGGCAAGGCCATCGGCGCCACCGACGAGCTGGGCTTCCGCGCCGTCGAGAACCGGGTGCACGTCCACGATCTGCATGCCACCATCCTTTCGCTGCTGGGTCTGGACCACGAGAAGCTGACCTACTTCTTCGAAGGCCGCAACCGCCGCCTGACCGACGTCGGCGGACAGAACGACCTGTCCGGCAAACTGGTCGCCGGTTGAACCAGTCAGCGCAACCCGGCGCCGCAGCTATTCCAAGGCCGAACAAGCTCCCATTGCCCCTGCCGCCCAAGGCTGTTGCCCGACTTCCCGCCGCCTCCCCGGACGGCATTTTCAGATTCAAGGGAGAGGCGCCGGGGCTCCGCCCGTTCTCGAGACTTCCACCATGCCGGTAACGATACTTCTCCTGCTATGGCTCTTTCCCTTGGCCGCCGCGGCCCAGGAGGCGCCGCCGACTTACAAGGGAAGCCTCCGCCTGCCGCTGGAGCTGCAGACCGGACAGGGTCAACGCCTGGCAAAGGGGAAAGTGGACCTGGAGGTACGGCTGGAACAAAAGGCCTGGCTACTGTTCTCCCAAGGGGAACAGCCAGTGGCCCGGGTGGAGGGGAAGGTTCTGGAAGGCGAAGCACAGGACCTGCCGGGCGCGGTCCCCCTGCTGGGCACCGTATTCCTGCAGTCCTCGGCCGTGCCCCTTCGCAGCGACTTCGACCGGCGCTACAGCAAGACCGGAAAGCCGCAGTACCGCGAAGAGAGCTACGACTGGAGAGGCACCCTCAGGGTGCACCGCCCGCTGAACCCGCGGAGCCGGGAGGTCTACTTCATCTTCCACGAACGCGGCCAGGACGAAAGGCACCGGCGCATTCAGTTCACCTTGCTTCGGACGGGGAGTGGGGAGTGAGGAAGTCGGGGGAGTCAGACCGGCTGGAGCCTCGGGCTACAAGCGTTCTTCAACCTCGAATGCGACAATTACTCCGCGTTTGCCCTTATTGAGCCCGACCCGCATCGTGTGCACTCGACCGAGTGACCACACCGCACGAAAGTCCTTCTTCAGAACATCCGGATCGAACCTGTCTCCTGGTTTGGTCTCGATCTTCGAGTTGATCAGTTCCTTCAAAAGCGCAGGATCGCCGACAAATTTCCCGCAGATCTCGATACTCTCGACGACCATCTTGTCCGGCGGGTCTCCCGGCTCAAGGTTTGGGTGAGACCGACAGGTCTCCGATACCGGGGTCGAGGTCGAATCCTGACTAAAGGTCGTGGACACATATTCGACCGGCGCTGGAGTCGTCCCGTGAGACACGAAATGGACTTCGGGTCGTTCGGCGGCCTCTTGCGAAGACGGTGTCAGAAAGACCGTTCCAACCAGCACAAGAGAAACAGTCAATGCCGACCAATTCCTCGTTCTCATGTTCACCCCCGGGGTTGGTTCACAACCCATGGTGGCCTCATTCCGCGCCCAGGTCAAAGGCTACGATCTTTTTTCTGCTGCGGACGTAGAGCGTGTCTCCGACCAGGGAGGGCACCGTCCAGCAGTTGTACTCCAGCGGCTGAGCCTGGGCCAGGACTTCGATTCCCTTTTCGCCCGGCACGGCCAGAGCCAGGGTGCCGTCCTCATCCAGGATGATGAACTTCCGGTCGGCGTAGAGCAGGGTTCCCTTGGCGAATCCCCGATGGCGCCAGACCACCTCGCCGTCGGAGACCCGGATGGCGCTGAGAAAGGCCGGTCCGAAGTCGCCGCTGAAGCCGTAGGCCATCCCGTCCAGGCGAACGACGTTGCCGTGGTGCACCCGCATGCGCTTGGTGAACCACAGCTCCTCCACCGAGGTCTTCCCCTTGCGGCGGCTGAGCTTGAGGGCCCGGCTCCCCCCCTTGTAGGCCGTGGAGAGAAACAGGCGGTTGTCCTCTCCCCAGACCGGGGTGCTGACCGTCAGTCCTCCGGCCAGTCCGTGGGTGTGGCTCCAGAGCAGTTCTCCGGTTTCGGGATCCACCCCGACCACCTCCTCCTCCATCATGCCCACCAACTGGTCCTGTCCGTCGACGTTGATCAGGATGGGCGAGGAGTGGGAGCGCTTGAAGTCGTGCCGGGTCCACACCACCCGGCCGTCTCTGGCATTGAAAGCCATCAGGCCGTGACCGGGCCCTCCCACCAGGCACAGGACCAGGTCTCTGTAGGCAATGGGGCTGGAGGAAAAACCTCGGCTCAAGGGGGTGCTTCTGAAATCCCCGGCCAGTTCGTACGACCAGACAACCTCCCCGGTGTCCTTCTTCAGGCAGTGCAGCGTACCGTTCCAGCCGATAGTCACCAGCCCTTCCCGGGTCAGCAGGGGGGTCGCCTGAGGCCCCACGCCATATTTGCGGTGGGTGCTGTCCAGTTCCCTCAAGATGGGCGCCGGATAGCGGTGTTGCCAGAGCGTGCGGCCGCTTGCCGGTTCCAGGGCGACCACGACCTCGTCCTCTTCCTGCCGATACAGGGTGTAGAGTCGTTCCCCGTCTGCCAGGATCCCGGCATAGCCGTCCCCCACCTCCTGGCTCCAGAGTTGCGGAGGCCCCTCGGAGGGCCATGAGGTCGACAGGCCGACCGCCTTGACCTTGAAGTCCCCGCCGGGTCCGCCCCAGCCGGGCCATCCCAGGGAGGGATGGATGCCGCAGCCGGCGGTCCAGAGGAAAACGGTTGCCGCGGCCCACAGCAACAGACTGGAGGGCAGGCGACGGCCTGTAAAGGATTTCTGTGTCTGTCGGGGTTTCATCGTTCCTTGCTCCTCCTGGGCCGGGCGCGATTGTTCCGCCCGGCCTTGCAAAGACCTGTCCAGGCCCACTCAACAATCATGGATTCCCAATGATTCAGCGGTTTCCACCACCCTGCTCCAGACGTCCTCCGCGACGGGGATGCCCTCCCGTTCCCGTCGGGCCTGCGTCTCGACCTCGGGATCTCCCGGGACCCGCACCTCCTCGAATCCCGGCGCCGGGGGCACCGATCGCACCCGCTGCTGCATCCGGTCGGCGCGCCGGGCGAAGGTCGGGTAGGACTGGAACAGGTCGGCGCGAAAGACCAGAAAGGTGTCTCCCTGGTGGCGCAGCACCTCGTCGGAGGTCTCGGGGTCGGCGTAGGAATCGGAGCCCAGCAGGATGCGGCTCAGGAACTCGGCCGCCAGCATGATGGCCCAGCCCTTGTGCTGCCCGAAAGGGGTGTGGCCGCCCCCGTCGAAAAAGTCGGCCGGGTCGGTGGTGGGCCGGCCCTCCTTGTCCACGATGCAACCCGGAGGCAGCGACTCCCCCCGGCTGTAGGCGTTGTCGACCTTGA
>JAPPFQ010000013.1 GCA_028875135.1 Acidobacteriota bacterium | reverse complement strand
GCCCTTGACGTCTCCGCCGGCCATCCACATGACCAGGGCGAACTGGTTGTGGTCGCGGCCGGGAGTCTTGGACTCGAGGTCGTTTAGGAAGGGAGTCCGGCCCATTTCCGAGGCCCACACCACCAGCGTCTCCTCCAGCAGTCCCCGCTGCTTGAGGTCCTGCAGCAGCCCCGCCACCGGCAGGTCGACCTCGGCGGCGTGGTTCCGCATGCGTCCCTCGACATTGGTGTGGTCGTCCCAACTGTGCTTGTTGATTTCCACGCCGTGAACCAGCAGCGTGTAGCGCACGCCTCGTTCCACCATGCGCCTGGCCAGCAGACACTGGCGGCCGAATCCCTCGGTGACCGGATTGTCCAGTCCGTAGAGACGGCGGGTGTGGGCCGGCTCTTCCGACAGGTCCACCGCCTCCGGGGCCGAGGCCTGCATGCGGTAGGCCAGCTCGTAGGCGCTGATCCTGGCCTCCAGCTCGGAAGCCCCGGGCCGCTGGTCCAGGTGCCGGGAGTTGAGGAAGTGGAGCAGGTCGAACTCCCGCCGCTGCTGGGCGCGGTCCACCCCACCGGGAAGGTCCAGGTGCAGGATGGGGGTGCCGCTGGAGCGCAGCACGGTGCCCTGGTAGGCGGCGGGCAGATAGCCGCTTCCCCAGACGGCGGCGCCGTTTACCGGGGCTCCCCTGGGGTCTTGAATCACCATGTAGCCGGGTAGATTGCGGTTGGGGCTGCCGAGTCCATAGGTGACCCAGGAACCCACTGATGCGCTGCCCTGAAACTGGGACCCGGTGGTGACGTGCATGGTGGCGGGGCCGTGGTTGTTGTTCTCGACCTCGATCCCGTAGACGAAGGCCAGGTCGTCCGCGCATTGGCCGATGCGGGGAAAGAGGCTGGAGATGGCGCGGCCCGACTGGCCGTAGCGCTTGAATTCAAAGGCGCTGGGAATGACCCGGTGAGGCTTGTTGAGGTAGCCCTGGATCTCTCCGGAAAGACCGCTCAAGGGGGGCAGCTTCTGCCCGGCCAGTTTCTGCAGGGCCGGCTTGTAGTCGAAGCTGTCCACGTGGCTGACCCCTCCCGCCATGAACATGAAGATGCAGTGCTTGGCCTTGCGCCCGGAATGAGGCAGCGGAGGTCCGGCCGCGGCCGGGGTTCCCGCCGGCAGCTCGTCCGCCAGCATGCCGGCCAGGGCCAGGGCTCCGATCCCGTTGCAGGAACGGCAGAGAAAGTCCCGCCGGGACAGAGGGCTCAACGGCAGCCTGCTGGTGCCGATCCGATGGTCCTTATTCATGGCTCAGCTCCTTTAACCGGCCCGATCCGGCAGAGGCTCAAGCTCCCGGGATTGCTTCGACCTGCTAATCAATATACACAAACTCGTTGCTGTTCAAAAGTACCCGGCAAAGGGCCGTCAGTCCGTCGCGGGAGGGGCTCTCCTCCAACAGTCGCCTAGCTCGGTCGGTCTCCTCGGTCCGGGGATCCCGGCCCAGGGCAATCTGAAAGGCTTTCCGGATCCTGGAGGCAGGATCGGCGCCGCTCTCGCGCTTGACCCGCTCGGCGAAGTGGCGCGCCTCTTCGTTCACGAACTCCCCGTCGTACATGGTCAGCGCCTGGAGGACCGAGACCGAGGTCTCCCGACGGGCGCAGGAGGCATTGGGAACCGGCGCGTCGAAGGTCTCCATCAGGGGCATGCTCAGAGACCGTCGCTGAAAGATGTAGACGCTTCGCTTGCGGCCCCGGGGGCCGGACATGGTCTCCCAGGTGTTGGTGCCCTGGACCTTCTGGGCTTCGTCGAGCCCCGGGGGCAGGGGAGGAAAGACGGGAGGCCCGCCACGGTCGCCGTTGAGCCTGCCGCTGGCCGTCAGGATGCTGTCCCGGACGGCTTCTCCCTCCAGGCGGCGCCGCTGGAAGCGCCACAGGTAACGATTCTGCGGGTCGATCCGGGCGGCCTCGGGATCGGAGTGAAGCGAAGACCGGCGGTAGGCGCCGGAAGTCACCATGAGTCGATGCATGGACTTGAGACTCCAGTTTCGCTCCACCAGCTCGCGCGCCAGCCAGTCCAGCAGGCGGGGATGGGTGGGGGCCGCTCCGTTCTTGCCGAAATCGCTGGGCGTGTCCACGATGCCCCTCCCGAAGTGCCACTGCCAGAGGCGATTGACCATCACCCGGGCCGTCAGGGGATTCTCGGGGCTGGCGATCCACTTTGCCAGTGCCAGCCGGCGGCCCCTGGTCGGGTAGCGCCCGAAGGGATCCAGGTCGATCGGGGCCGGTTGGGAGTGGCCCTCGATGGCGCTGGGGAATCCCGGTTCCACCGGTTCTCCCTTGCGGTTCCAATGACCCCGCTCCAGGACGTAGGTGGTGGAGACGTTGGGGCCGTAGGGTGGGCCGTCGGCGTTTCTCAGGGACATGGCCAGCGGCTTGCGTCGCTCGATGGCGTTCTTGAGCCGAAGAACACGGTGTCTGAAGTCGGTGAACTGCCGGTGTTCTTCCATGGAAAACTTGCGGTAGCCCTGGTCGTCCCGGATGGCTTTCTTCAGGTCCTTGAAGGTGGGCGGTTCGGGCTCAGGGGAGGCCAGGCGGTCGCGGGCGGCTTCCATCCTGTAGGCTTTCAGTCGCTCCAGCAACGGTTCGTAAAAGAGGGCGAAAGACTTTTCGGTGGTCTGCAGCCGTTGCTCCAATGCGGCCCGCTCCCGGTCCCACCGCTCCTTGCGGGCCGGATTGACGAAACTGGCGGGCTGCGGGCCTCCCAGTTGCTGGATGTCCCCGGGGCGCGGGGGATCGATCTGCACCGTGGCGAAAAAGGCCTTGAGCCGGTAGAAGTCCCGGGTGGGCAGCAGGTCGTACTTGTGGTCGTGGCACTGGGCACAGCCCACCGTCAGCCCCAGAAAGACGGAACCGACGGTGGAGGTCATTTCGCTGAGCAGGACATGCCGGTCCTCTTCGCCGCGGGGCTCGGTGAAGGGGGCCAGGCGCAGAAAGGTCAGGGCCACCACCGATTCAGGGTCCGGAGGCGGCAGCGCTCCGGCCGACATCATCTCGAAGAACTCGTCCCCGGCTAACTGCTCCTTGACGAACAGGTCGTAGGGCTTGTCGGCATTGAAGGCATCGATGACGTAATCCCGGTAGCGCCAGGTGTGGTAATACTCCGGATCGCCTTCGTAGCCGTTGGTGTCGGAGTAGCGGGCCAGGTCCAGCCAGTGGCGCCCCCAGCGCTCCCCGTAGCGTGGATCCGCCAGCAGGCGGTCCACCAGGGCTTCGTAGGCGTTGGGGGAGGTATCGCCGGCAAAGGCCTTCACTTCGGCCGGCTCGGGCGGCACCCCCAACAGGTCGAAGAACAACCTGCGGATCAGGGTCCTGCGGGAGGCGGGGGGCGCGGGTGAGAGTCCCTCTTCCTGCAGGCGTTTCAAGATGAAGGAATCGATGCCGTTCCGGGCCGAGGGCGAGTCCTGTGCCTCGGGAGGTGACGCGGCAACGGGTTTGACGTAGGCCCAGTAGGGCTTCTCCGGCGAGGCTGCTTTGGGAGTAACTGAGAGCCCGCCGATCCATTGCTCGATGAGTTCGATCCGATCCTCGGAGAAGGCCCGGCCCAGGGGCATGCGCGGCTCTATCTGGCCGCGCAGCACCTTGATCAGGGGGCTCTGCTCGGGGGCTCCCGGCATGACGGCGGCCCCGTGGCGGGCGCCTCCCGCCAGAACCGAGTCCAGGCTGTCCACCGAAAAGCCGCTGGTTCGTGTGTGGCGGTCGTGGCAGGGAAGGCAGTTCTCCTGCAGGACCGGCAGCACCTGGTCCTGGAAGTCCGTGGAGGCCCCATCCGGAACCCCGGCCATCAGCAGCAGCGCTATAGCCAGGCAGGCTCCCGCCAACTTCCTGCGGGCTGTCCGAAGTGGGCCGGAATGTGGCGACGGCTTGTGCATCCACGCTCCCCGCGCCCGTCCCGGGCGGCGAGACCGGGCTACTGACGAAGGATAAACCAGAATATACAAAAGCCCCGGATCAATGTCACTCCCTTTGAGAATTGATCCCAGGCGCCTTTCAGCCAACGGCCACCAGGGTCAGGCCAATGAGGAGAATCAGCAGGCCCACGCCCTTGGGAAGGGGAAGCGGCTCCTTGAGCCAGAAGATGCCCAGCAAAGCTCCCAGGGGAATGCTGACCTGGCGGAAGGCCACCACGTAACTGACGTTGTGGCTCCAGGTCATGGCGGCCAGGATGAGCACGTAGCCCAGGTTGATGCCCAGCCCCAGGGGAATGTAGATGCGGGCCCTCCGCCGAATCAGCTCCAGAAAGGTGGCCCGCTCCGGCTTGCGGGCCAGCACCACCGCCGCCTGCAGAGCGCTGGAGGAGAGGGCCCACAGGGCGGCGTAGACCAGGCTGGCCTCCAGGTTGGATAACGGTCCCGACCGCCCCGAGACCAGCAGCCGCAAGGCCTGCTCGTCGGCGATGGAGTAGGCGGTGGTGGCCAGGGCCGCCAGCAGGGCCGCCAGGAAGACGCGGCTGAGGTAGTGGCTGCCCTTGAGGTCGGTCATATGCCTCATGGGCAGAAGTATGCAGCCCGCCAGCACCAGCACGATGCCGGCTAGGCAGGCGGGGCTGATCTCCGCGCCCCGTCCCAGCAGGAACATGACCGCCACGATAAACAGCGGGGAGGATCGGGAGAGGGGATAGGCCAGGGAGAGGTCCCCGGAGTTGTAGGCGGCGGCCAGGCTGCGGTAGTAGATGACGGTGGCGCAGCCGCTGACCGTCAGCAGCGGCCACAATTCAGCTAGAAACGCGGGAATTTTCGGGATATGGTAGGCCAGCCCCGGCAGCAGGCAGAGGCAGCCCACCAGGTTGGCGGCCAGGAAGAGGGCGCCGCTGGGTTGGCTTCGCTTGCCGAGGGTGTTCCATCCCACGTGAATGACGGCGGAGACAAGGATCAGCAGCAGGGCGATGGGTTGCATGGAGTCGGTCGGCGGGCCGGGTCGGGTGCAATCGGGCCCGGAAGATTATACCGAACGTTTCCAGCAACCCGGCTGAGGGCGGAATCGGGGGAACAGGTATGGAAAAGGAGCTTGCCGCCATTCGGCGCTGGGAGGGGACTGTCAGGGCCCTGGTCGACTGGGACCCGGACGGGGCCGGACAACGCTACCAGCGGAGCGGCGGCGGGCCGCTGAGCGGCTGGTCGCTGGGGGTCAAGGACATCATCGACGTCCGGGGAATGCCGACCCGCTGCAACGTGGACTTCCTTCCGGAGACGCCGGCCCGGGAACACGCCGGCGTTGTGGAGCGGTTGCTGACTCTGGGCGCCTTCGTCCTGTCCAAGACCGTCACCACCAGCCTGGCTTTTCTGGATCCCGGAGTCACCCGCAATCCCTGGAATCCCAGCCACACTCCCGGAGGCTCCAGT
>JAPPFQ010000361.1 GCA_028875135.1 Acidobacteriota bacterium | reverse complement strand
GTCCTGGCCCCGTCGCCGCTCGGCCCTCCCCGACGCATGCCGGGCCCGCCCCCTCCGAAGGGTCCACCTCCGCCTCCCCGAGCCATCCGAGCCCTGATGGCCCGCATCCGCTCCGGATCCATGCCGCGTCCGCCGCCGCGTCCGCCGAAGCCGCGGCCTCCTCCTCCCTGAGCCATGCGGGCTCTCATGGCTCTCATCCGCTCCGGATCCATGCCGGACCCACCGCCGGACCCACCGCCGGACCTTGCCTGATTGTCACGGCCTCCGGGCCGGCCGTCTGCCGCTCTACCGTCTCCCGCTCCGGGCGGGCCGCCCCCCAGCATGGCCTGAATCTCCTCGGGAGTCTTGTCCGACGGCTGGTAGCGCAGAGCCACGTTGGCCACCTTCAGGACGTCCTCGGCGCTGGCCACGGTGAAGGTGACGGTGGCCGTCATGGCCGGCCGCAGCTTCAACTGGGGGTTGTCGACGTCGATCATGACGTTGTAAACGACCACGTTGGTGGACCCGGCCGCCTGCTGGGCCTCGGTGCTGGAACCCGGAAGCTTGGAACTGAGGCGGATTTCGGAAATTTTCCCCTGGAAATTCTGTCCGGGGAAAGCGTCGACCGTGAAATCGACCTCGGCCTGTTCGGAAATGGCCCCGATGTCGGCCTCGTCGATTTGAGCGATGACCTGCATCTTGGCCAGGTCGTTGGCGATCAGGAACAGTATGGGGGCCTGAAAGCTGGCCGCCACCGTCTGCCCGATATCCACGCTTCTTTCGATCACCACCCCGTCGATGGGAGAAGTGATGTTGGTGTAATAGAGGTTGACCTGGGCCATCTTCAGTTCGGCCTTGGCCTGCTTGACGTTGGCCAGCGCCTGTTCCCTCTGGGCATCGGCCGATCGAATGGAGGCCTTGATCTGGCTGATCTGGGCTTCGGCCTGCAACAGGCGCGCGGCGGATTGATCATGGCCGGCCTGGGCCGTCTCCAGGTCCCGTTCGGGGATGAGGCCGTCCTCGAACAGCCCCTTGGCTCTTCGCAGTTGACGGCCGGCTTCCTCATGGTCCACTCGCGACACCTGGAGATTGGCCTCGGCGCTCTGGAGCTCGGCCTTGCGGTTGATCAGGTTCGCTTCCGCGTTCTTGACCGCGGCCTCTGAAGTCGCCAGTGAGGCGGCGGCCCGATCCCGCTGGGCTTCGAAGTTGGCCGGGTCGATGATGGCCAACGTCTGCCCCTTCTTGACCACGCTGTTGAAATCGGCATGCAGTTCCTGGATCCGTCCGGAGACCTGGCTGCCCACCTGCACGGTGACGACCGCCTGCAGGGTTCCGGTCGAGGTGACGGTCCTTCTGACGTCCCCGCGCCCAACCTCGACTTTCAGGTACTTCTCGGCCTGATCGTCGTCCCCGCCGCCCCAGACCAGAAAAACCACGGCGATCAGGACCACCAGTCCGACGATGGGGAGAACCAGATTACGTTGCAGTCTCATGAACCCCTACCTTTCCAGGATGCTTCACCGCCATCGAATCAACCTAAACAACGCTGGCCCCCGGCGGCCGGTTTCAACATTTTTGTGCGGTTGACGGCATGGCGGTTCAGTCCGGTTTGCGCTGGTTTCCTATTGCGTCATGGTCGATGGGTTTCGCCACCGGAGCGAGGGCCTGAGCGGGTCGATGCCTGCTCGGTGCCAGCGGAGCGCTTGGGCTGCAACCGGCTCAGCACCTCTCCCAGCTCCCCCACTTCAATCGGCAGCCCCTCCCGGATGGCGATCCACTGGTGGGAGAAGGGAGACACTCGACCGCCGGGAGTGAGGATGCCTGCCAGGTTCAGCGGATCTGCCGCGGGGACCAGGACCGTGTCGCCCCGCGGCGCCCGTCCGCGCCGAAGCGCGCGCAGGGTGTCTACGGCTTCCGGGAGGGCAAACTGTTCTCCCACAAAGCCGCTCACGAACCGCCCTCCCCGAATTTCGCCCCGAGCCTCCATCCTCCGGTAAATGCCGAGCAGGACTCTCCATCGGGGTGCGTGAGGCTCGCGGGTCATGAGCTCCCGGATGACGATGCCGTAGCGGAGCAGAAGCTGCTGGGCCATCCGAATGGCGAATTCATCATGATCCTCACCGGGGGACGTCATCCGGCTGGCGGATTCTTCCGGCCGGGGAGGTTCACCGGGCGGATGGTTCGAAAGATGGGGGCGTTGCGGCTGCAGCAGCGACCACCGGCCCAGTGGCAGCAATCGGCCGGGGGCGTTGCCTCCACGAATGACTCGCAAACGGTGTTCCGGTCCGCGCCGCTTCCGGTTCGGCAGCAACAGGACCCTCAACCCGGCCATCCCGTCTCCGGTGACCAGGCCGCGGCTCACCAACTCCCACAGCGCATCCTCCACCTCGGCGGCGAGCCTTCCGGTACTCCGGGAAATGTCCGACAGGAAACAGGCTCCCCATTGGCGCAGTGCGTTGGCTACCTCCAGGGCCACCGGAGACAACCCCGGAGTGTCCTCCAGGCAGAGGGGCCTCGACTCCAGCAACCAGGAGGAGTCCTGCCGGGTGAAAAAGGCCAGAGGGGCCGAGCGGCCGGGCTTGGTCCGAGCCTGCGGGTTACCGGCTGAAGGATCCTCCGAGTCGAATGAGGGGGGCGGAGAGAAGCGCAGCCGTCCCCAGGCCACGGTGCCGGAGAGACACAGGGCTTCCAGGTCCTCGGGTCGATAGCCGGCAATCCGCTTGGGCAATATGTCGCGCTCCCAGGCCGGCGCCGGAAGCTCCAGCCCCTGCAGTTGCTGCAGAACCCTCAGCAGGCCCTCCCGGCCATGGAGCTGGGTCCCGGGCTCCAGGTGCTGCCAATGCAGCAGGAAGCGGATGAATTCGGTGGTGCTGGCCGGCTCGATTTCCCGGCGCAACCGACCGATCGTCAGGCGGTGGATCCTTGCCAGGATCCTGCGTTCGCACCACTCCGTGTCCGGGCCCGGCTGATCGGTGGATTGAGGACCATTCCCGCCGGGCGCGGCAAAGTTCGTATTGCCCGCGGGCGAAGGGGGGCCAGCCGGCGCGGGCATGCCGGAGCCGGCACGGAAACGCCCCCGTAGAATGGCGCCGCCGGCCTCCAGGGTCACCAGGGCCAGTTGGACAGTGGAGCGGGGCAGGCCGAGCCGGCCGGCCAGCTCCGCCGCCGTGGCCGGTCCCAGGCATTCGAGCCACTCGCGCACCAGGAAGGCGGCGATCTCCTCGGGAGTTCCGGGGAGTCTGCCGGTGGTCGGCGAAGGCGACGCCAGGAAAGGCGAACCCGTCTCGGATTCCAGGGCCAGGCGTTCAAAGGAAGGGTCTACCCGGGTCTCGGGAACCAGCCGCTTCAGCCAGGACAGCCGTTCGGCGGCGACGTAGGCTTCCTGGCGAAATCCTGCCGGAACGACCCAGGAAACCGGCGCCGCCCGGCTGGATTCGATCAGCTCGTTCATGAATTCCCGCCAGGAGCCAACCGCATCGGAGGGCAGGACCACCAGGTTGAGGAGCAGGTCATGCAGTTCTTCGCGGTCCCTGATATCCGGCCGCAACTCCGCAACCACCCGCTCAACCACCTCGGGATCCAGGAGGGAGTCGGCCTGGATGGCGTCGCTGTCCATCCGCCGCAGTGACACCGCCCGGGCACGTCGTTCCTCCAGGGGCGCGTCGTCCAGGAAGGCGTAGGGGTTGGCGTTGAGGATCTCGTGGGACATGGGTGAGGGGGCGGGTGTGTCGCGCCCCAGGAAGCGAATCTCTCCCGACTCCAGGCGGCCAAGGATCTCCAGGAACCCCTCCAGGTCCAGCGGCTCGTGCAGGCAATCGTGCAACGTCTGGTTCACCAGGGGGTGGTCCACCGGCTCCACCGGACCGGGGGCGTTGTCCTGACAGGCCAACTGGGCCGGGAATACGGCGGCCAGCAGGTCCTCCGCCCGCATCCTCTGAATCGGCATCGGCACCCGGCGGCCATGCTGGAACCTCAGCAGGGCCAGGAAGCGGGTGGCGTTCCAGCGCCAGCGGTTTCCGAACATGGGAGAGGCCAGCACCCCTTGGATCAGGTCTCGTTCGGTTCGATCGGATCGCACCATGGAAGCCACGCTCTGCAGGGGAAAGCTGTGCTGTTCTCCCAGGGAAATCACCACCCCGTCGTCGGTGGCCGCCGCCTGCAGCTCGAAATCGAAAGAGACGCAGAACCGCTTCCTCAGGGCCAGGCCCCAGGCTCGATTGATGCGGCCTCCAAACGGTGTGTGCAACACCAGCTGCATGCCCCCCGATTCGTCGAAAAAGCGCTCGGCCACCACGGTGTGCTGGGTGGGAACCTCTCCCAGGACGGCCCGGGTCTGGGAGATATAGGCGACCAGTTGTTCGGCGCCCGACCGCTCCAGGCCACACTCCCGCGACAACCAGTCGATGGCCGAGTCCGTTTCGGGGCTCAGCAGCTCCGCCAGCTTGCGGCGGAGTTCCGAGACCGCTTCCGACAGTTCCGCCGTGCGCGCCGGGGCTTCTCCCACCCAGAAGGGAATGGTGGGAGGGGCTCCCTGAGCATCCTCCACGCGGAGCTTGCCCGATTCCACGCGACGGATGCGCCAGGACTGGTTTCCGAGAAGAAAGATGTCTCCGGCCATGCTCTCGATCGCAAAGTCCTCATTGACCCGCCCTACGAAGATGCTTTCAGGTTCCTGGATGACGTCGTAGTCGGCCGTGTCGGGAATGGCTCCCCCACTGGTGATGGCCGAAAGGGCGGCGTTCCTGCGAGGCCGCAGGCGGCGGTGGACTCCATCGCGGTGGAGGTAGGCCGAGCCTCGACCTCGGCGGGTTGAGATCCCTTCGGAGAGAATCTCCACGACCTCTGCAAACTCCGCGGGGGTCAAGTCGCGATAGGGATAGGCCCTACGGCACAGATCCCAAAGTTCCTGCTCGGCAATCTCCCCTGCGGCGACGGTGGCTACCATCTGCTGAGCCAGGATGTCCAGAGGCTTGTCGGGGATATGGACCCGATCCAGCTCTCCGGCGCGGACAGCCCGCACGGCCGCGGCGGTTTGCAGCAACTCATCCCGGGTAAGAGGAAAGAGGAGGCCCTTGGGAACGGTGTCCAGGCCGTGTCCGGAGCGGCCGACTCTCTGCAGCAGGCTTGCAATGGAGCGGGGAGCCCCCACATGGCAAACGAGGTCGACGTGACCGATGTCGATGCCCAGTTCCAGCGAGGCCGTGGCCACCACCACCGAAATGGCGCCGGACTTGAGTCGCTGTTCCGCCGCCAGGCGGCTTTCCTTGGACAGACTGCCGTGGTGGGTGGCGACCCGGTCTTCTCCCAGGCGCTGGCTCAACTTGTGGGCGACTCGTTCCGCAAGGCGGCGGGTATGGACAAAGACCAGGGTGGAGCGATGAGCCCGCGATTCTTCGGCTATGCGCTCATAG
>JAPPFQ010000271.1 GCA_028875135.1 Acidobacteriota bacterium | reverse complement strand
CGCTTGGGACCGGCTACCGAGGGCCGAATCTCCCCCAGATCTACTTCCAACACCCGGGAGTAGTCGCAGTCTCCCTGGCGCGGAATGCCGAAGAGGCCCTGGGCCTTGTAGTAGTTGCGAAATGCCTCCACCTGTTGGGGAGTCCTGCCGGTTGCCTGGAGATAGTTGCAGGTCTCCTCGTCCACCGGGAAGAAACCGATGGTTGCCCCGTATTCCGGCGCCATGTTGGCGATGGTGGCGCGGTCGGTTAAGGGCAGGGAGGCCGCTCCCTCGCCGAAATATTCCACGAACTTTCCCACCACCTTGGCTTTCCGCAACATCTCGGTGCACTTCAGAACCAGGTCGGTGGCCGTTGCCCCCTCGCGGAGACTCCCGGTCAGGTGAACCCCGACCACGTCGGGAGTCAGGAAGTAGACGGGTTGCCCCAGCATTCCGGCTTCGGCCTCGATGCCCCCGACTCCCCAGCCCAGGATCCCCAATCCATTGATCATGGTGGTGTGGGAGTCGGTGCCTACCAGGGTATCCGGGTAGTAGACCCCTTCTTTTTCCACAACCCCCTGGGCCAGGTATTCCAGGTTGACCTGATGCACGATCCCTACCCCGGGCGGAATGACCCTGAACTGATCGAAAGCCTGCATTCCCCACTTCAGGAACTGATAGCGAGCCTGGTTGCGCTGGAATTCCATCTCCATGTTCAGTCGTAGCGCCTGGGGGCTTCCGGAGTAATCCACCTGTATGGAATGGTCCACCACCAGGTCCACCGGAACCAGGGGCTCGACCCGTTTCGGCTGTCCGCCCATTCGGGCCACGGCGGATCTCATGGCGGCAAGATCGACCAGCAGGGGGACGCCGGTGAAGTCCTGGAGCACGATACGCGCCACCACAAACGGAATTTCCTGCGTGCGCGGCCCGGTGGCCTTCCAGTTGGACAGGGCCTGAATGTCCTTCTCCGTGATCCTGTTGGCGTCAAAGTTGCGGAGCAGGGATTCCAGAACGATTCGCAGGCTGACCGGCAGCCGGGAGATGGCGCCGATTCCCTGGCGTTCCAATTTGGGCAGCGAATAGAAACGCCCCGTTCGGCCATTTCCCAGGCTGAATTCCTGCAAGGAGTTGTAGAGATTGTGGCTCACGGCACCCCGCCCGAACAGATTACCCGGGTCCGCAACTGCAGCCGGGAGAATATGCGTTGGTCCGCCGGCCTGTCAAGAGGCGCTGGGGCCGCCCAATCGGGGTTTCGGCTCAGTCCAGGCTCTCGACCTCGACCTGATCGGTGGGACGGATTCCGGGATTCAGGCGGTAGTCGCGAAACAGGCTGGTTTCCCTGCGGTGGGTGCCCTTGAAGAGAAGGCTCCGCCGGTAGGTTACGGTCGTAAAGGTAGGGAGCCAGAGGCCGTTGCCGATATCGGCCTGCTCCAGTGTGATGGTGGCGCCTTTCTTGAGGCTGCCGAACAGTCCTCCCACGAATCGGACACCCTCCCTTAGCCTCCCGGTCAACCGAATCGGCTGATGGGACTCGCGGGTGATCCAGAGCTTTCCGCTCAGACTTCTCAGAAAGGCGGAACGGGAGGAGGGGGGCTCGAAGCCCCCTCTCGGCTCAAAGTCCAGCACCAGGGTCTCCCAGCCATTCACCTGTTCCCTGCCCGTCACGGTAAAGCGAAAAGCCGCCAACAGGTTGCGGAAGATTTCGGTCTGCATTTGCCCGTCCCGTTCCCGTTGGGTTCTGGCAATTCTTGCCTTCCGCCTTTTGGGAGAGAGGCGCTCGGCATCGGAAATGGACCGCTGGATGGCGTTGTCCTGGGCCTGAAGATACTGCCGGTCGTAGGGAGCGCCATTGATGGAAATCAGCTTGGAGAAGGACTCCAGATCGGTGTGAATCCAGGTATAGGTCTTGGACGCCGATCCCACCAATTTTCCGGTGGAGCCGTAGCGGTCCACCACCGCCTTTTCCTCGTACACATAGCGGTAGCGGGCTCGATCGTTCTCCATCTGGTTTTCGATCACCTGCTTCAGCATTGCATCCAGTCGGGCGGGTGTCGGCGTCTCATCCGCTCTCCCATCGACCCCCATTCCGCAGGCCGGAACCAGAAGGATCCAAATTAGCAATTTCCAGACCATGGTGGCATTATAACGCCGCAACCGCGGCGCCTCGCCGATTCCCGCTTCGGCGAAGCCGGCGGGACGAAAATGCGTACGGCAGCCTCAGGGGCGCAGGCTTACTCTGGAGACCGCAGGATTTCAGTGATTAGTCGCCGGACCTGCAGAAGACTTGGCCTTCAACGGAGCGAATGGGACCTGGTCCCGACCCGGGGAGTATGATGTTGGAAATGTTGATAGTCTTGGCCGTCTTGTTGCTGGCCCTGGTCCTTTTCGCAACCGAGTTGGTCCCGATCGACCTGACGGCTCTGCTGATAGTGGGGGCTCTCATACTTACCGGGGTGCTGACGCCCGCCGAGGGATTCTCGGGCTTCAGCCACCCGGCCCCGGTCACGGTAGCGGCCATGCTGGTTCTGAGCGCCGGACTGATCCGAACGGGAGCGGTGGCCAGGCTGGGACAGAAAGTCTCGGCAATGGGCGGAACCTCCGAGTTCAGCCAGTTGTTCGTGATCATTCCCGTCATCGCCCTGCTTTCCGCCTTTATCAGCAACACGGCCGCGGTGGCCATGTTCATTCCCCTGGTCCTGAACATTGCCCGGGAAAAAAACCTGAGTCCCTCCAAAATGCTGATGCCGCTCTCCTACGCGGCCATCCTGGGCGGGGCCTGCACCTACATCGGCACCTCGACCAACATCATCGTCGGCACCATCTTCGCCTCGGGGGGCCGCCCTCCCCTGCAGATGTTCGAATTCAGCGGTCTGGGGTTGGTGTTGCTGGGCCTGGGAGCCGTCTACATGCTCACCATCGGACAGAGGAATCTCCCTTCGCGGCCGACCGAAGCCAGTCTCACCGAGGGTTACCGGCTCCGTGAGTACCTTACCGAGTTGGTGATTCAAGCGGATTCGCCGCTGCTGGACAAGACGCTGAAAGAAACCAACTTCAGCCAACAGATGGATATCGAGGTCCTGGAAGTCCAGCGCGGCCAACACAAGCTCCGGTTGTTCCTGCAGGACATTCGGCTCAAGGGCGGCGACATTCTGATCGTCAAGGGAAACCTGGAAAATATCCTCAAGATCCGCGACACCGAAGGGGTCGACATCCAGGCCGAGGTCAAGCTGAGCGACCGCGACCTGAAATCGGAAGATGTTGCCTTGGCCGAGGCCGTCATTTCACCCGACTCGTTCCTGATCGGCCGGACACTGAAGGAAGCCAACTTCCGCCAGCGTTACCAGGCCACCGCCCTGGCGATCCGCAGGCACGGAAGCCAGATCCGGGACAAGCTGGGCCGGGTGCGCTTGCAGGTGGGAGACATGCTGCTGGTCCAGGTGCGCAAGGGGGTCCTCGGCAACTTGAGACAGGACTCCGATTTCATGCTGATTCTGGAGGAGTCTCAAGGCAACGATTTCCGATTCACCAAGCTCCCCATCGCTGTCCTGATCTTTGTGGGCGTGATTGCCGCGGTAGCCTCGCAGATACTACCCATCGAACTGGCGGCTCTCTTCGGCGCCCTGCTGATGGTCTTTACGCGTTGCCTCAGCCTCCGGCAGGCCTACTTGGCCGTGGACTGGCGCATCGTCATCCTGATCGGGGGAACCCTGGCCCTGGGAACAGCGATGGTAAAAACCGGGACGGCCAACCTCATTGCCCAGAGCCTGGTGGGATGGTCCGGCTTCCTGGGTCCGGTGGCGTTGATCGCCGTCCTCTACCTGCTGACCCTGGCAATGACCGAGCTCATGTCCAACAATGCCACCGCGGCCCTGTTGACCCCCATCGCCATCTCCATCGCCGCTCAGGGCGGTTGGGATCCCCGCCCCTTTGCCTTTTGCGTGGCCTTTGCCGCCTCGTGCAGTTTCCTGACGCCGATTGGCTATCAGACCAACACCATGGTGTACGGCCCGGGGGGGTACCGCTTTACCGACTACTTCAAGGTGGGAGTGTGGCTGAGCCTCATCAGCTGGCTTACGGCCACCCTGCTGATCCCCCGCATCTGGCCGTTCAATTAGTCCGTTTGCATCGGAGAGACGCGCCTCACGGGACTGCACGGCGGCGGAAGGGAGCCGACGTTGACCATTCGAACTCTGTCAATTCGGGTCCTCTTGTGCCTCGGACTCTTTGCCATGATCATTCAACCCTCAGCCCGGGCCGAGCGCATCAAGGTCATCCTGGACTCCGACCTGGGCTCCGACATCGACGACGCCTTTGCCGTGGCGCTGCTGCTGTCCAGCCCGGAGCTGGAAATTATGGGGATCACCCTGGGACACGGCCCGACAGACAAGAGAGGCCGGCTGGCCTGTCGTCTCCTCTACGAAACCGGGCGGGAGGACATCCCGGTGGCCCTGGGCCGGCCTACTGATCTGGTGGTGGGTCAGCCGGAAATCACCGAACCCGACCCCAGGCAGTTTTCCTGGGCTGAGGGTTTTTCAGCGCTCGAACCGATCGATAGGTCGGCTGCGGACTTCATCGCCGACCAACTGCGCCGGCACCCCAAGCAGATCACCCTGATATCGGTCGGTCCCGTATCCAACCTGGCCGACTTGCTTCAAGAGGACCCGGAGGCGTTGCAACTGGCCCAAAGAGTCTATTCCATGTTCGGTTCCTTCTACCTGGGATACGGCAGCAGCCCCGTGCCTTCGGCCGAGTGGAACGTCCGGGCCGATATCCCCTCGGCCCGCACCCTGTCGTCCTCAATCGTGCCGATCACCTACGCCGGCCTGGACGTCACCGCTTTCGTCGAGTTGAAAGCGGACCAACGCCGCGCCCTCTGGTCCCACCGCTCCCCCCTCACCGACGCGCTTCAGGCTCTCTACCGGCTCTGGGGGCGGAGAACGCCCATTCTCTTTGACCCCGTCCCCATCGGCATGGTCCTGTGGCCGGAGCTGTTTCGCACCCGCGCCGCCCACGTCCGCACCACCGCCGAGGGATTCACGATCATCGACGAAAGTCGTCCCCCCAACAGCCGGGTGGCCATGTCGATTCAAACCGACGAGTTCCTGAAGCATCTGGTCGACCGCCTGCTGCGGCAAGACCTGAAGCGGGGGCGTTGAGGAAGAGGCAGGCCCCAGAACGAAATCGGGACGTCCGTCGCCAAGACTCGATCGGTCGAATTGCCGGAGGTGTCCCCAATCTCGTTGAAAGGAGGCATGCCGGCTCGGCCCAGGCTGCAAGCCACTAAAAATTAAGTCGGAGCGACAACTGGAACTGCCGCGGATCGAATGCCGCCGTGAAGGAGAAGGGCTCGGTGACCGGTCCCCGGCGGCCCACCAGCCGTGAGGGAAGCTCATCGATGCTTACGTCGCCGACCGTGCTGTTGATG
>JAPPFQ010000520.1 GCA_028875135.1 Acidobacteriota bacterium | reverse complement strand
CGGGGGGGGGGGGCGCCCCCCCCCCCCCCCCCCGGGGCGGGCCCCATTCCGTGCCGTCGTCGCAGCAAAAGAGGTCCACCGGTATTCGTGTCTATTCGTGTTTATCCGTGGTTCGTCCTCAACAACCATCGACAGTTTCTTCCTCCAATGATCTACGCGGCAGGTGAGGGGCGTTCCTTGTCTGATTATAGGTGGGCCGCTCGAGAAACTCTATTGACAAAAGGACGGGCTTGCTTCTGAATGACGGGGACCGGTACTTCGAGAACTTTTTAGAGACGATGGTCGGCAAGGCCTGCCCGGTCTCCGGCTGGGAGTGAGCGCATGGCTGCAACACCATACAGAACGATGATTTCGGGTCTTGCGGTAGTCGGTGCTCTCCTGGCGTGGGGCGGGTCTGATTCCCGGTCCGAAAATGCATCGGCCACAAAGCGCTGGACCGTCTCCAGCTTCCTGGACTTCAGCCGGGGAACCCTGGGCGACGCCGGCGCCAACACCTACGTCACCGCGGACGGAGAGGTGAAGCTCATCAACCTCTGGGACCTCAACCGCGACGGTTACATCGACATCGTCCTCCCCAACACCCACGACAACAACGAGGAGATCGATCTCTTCATCTATTGGGGCGTGGACGAGAACCATGTGGGGCGCCGCACCCGTCTTCCCAGCGGCGGCGGAACCGGCCAGGCCCTGGGCGACCTCAACCGGGACGGCTTCACCGACCTGGTGGTGGTCAACGGACGCAACGGGATCAAGAGCAACCTGGACAGCTTCATCTACTGGGGCGGCGCCCAGGGCTTTGACGCCGGGCGCAGAACCGAGCTGCCGACCCTGGGAGGCATGGCGGCTGCCGTGGCCGACCTCGATGGGGACGGCTACCCGGAGATCGTCTTCGCCAACAGCGCCTGGGCCGGCGGCCGGCCTTCCGGCCCCGAGAACGCCTCCTTCCTCTATTGGGGTTCCAAGGAGGGATTTTCCGTTGAGCGGCGGCAGTCCCTGCCCACCGCCGCGGCCACCGACGTGGCCGTGGCCGACCTCGACCGGGACGGCTCTCCCGAGATCGTCTTCGCCAACGAGGGAAGGGGCGCCGATCTCGGCGGCGCCATGATCTACTGGGGCGGCGCCGGAGGGAGCTACTCGGCCGACCGCCGCACAGTGTTGCCCGGGCAGCGCAGCTCGGCCGTGACCCTGACCGACCTCAATGGCGACCAGGTTCCCGAGATCGTTCTGGCCAACCGCTACCGTCCCCTCATGCGCGAGCCGGATGACCGCAGCGAGTGGGACACCGATGTCGACAGCGAATCCATCCCTTCCTTCGTCTATTGGGGATCGAGCCGGGGCTACAGCGCCGAGCGCCGCCTGGAGCTGCCCACCGTGGCGGCCAGCGCAGTGGCGGCGGCGGATCTCGACAAGGACGGGCTGCCGGACCTGGTGTTCGCCAACGGGCCCCAGAAGTCCGGCCATGCCGCCCCCGGTCCGGGCAGCGGCTCGCCCATTTTCTGGAACAGCGCCGAGGGATTCGAGCCTCGCCGCCGGACCGTCCTGCCCACCCTGAATCCCACCGACTGCCTCATCGAGGACCTGAACGGGGACGGTTACCCCGACCTGGTCTTCAGCAACGAGCACAATGCCCGTTCCCACCGGGCGCCCTCCTACGTTTACTGGGGCGGTCCGGCCGGGTTCGACACCGCCCGCCGGCTGGAGTTGACCACCTTGGGCGCGGCCGCCGCCGGCAGCGCCGATTTCGATCGGGACGGCAAAACGGACCTGGTGTTCGTGAACCGCATCGACGGTTCGGCGGGGGACCCGGTGCCGGCCTACATTTACTGGGGCAACGAGGAGGGGAAATACAGTGTGGATCAGCGCCAGGATCTCTACCACCCCTTCGGTTCCCCCGGGGAGGGGTACTCCTCCGCCGACATCGACAACGACGGCTGGGTGGACATCTACATGGGCGGTCCGGAATCGGCGGTCTACTGGGGTTCGGCCCGGGGCTTCAGCTCGACCCGCAAGACCGTGGTCTCCTCCGAGATGGCCTTCTCGGCCCGGCCGGCCGACTTCAATCGAGACGGCTACCTCGACCTGGTCCTCAGCGAGTATGCCGCCAGCCATGGGACCGACCTCTACTGGGGCGGCCCCATGGGGTTTGCCCGCAACCATCGCTTCACCTTTGAGGTGGAGGGCGTCCGCTGCCAGAGCATTGCCGACCTCAACGGGGACGGCTGGCTGGACGTGGTGTTCCCCACCGTAAACCGCCAGTTGGTGATCTTCTGGAACGGCCCCGACGGCTTCGACAACGCCAACAGGAAGACGCTGCCGGCGGGCCTGGCGGTGGCCACCGAGATCGCCGACCTCAACGCAGACGGCTGGCTGGAACTGCTGACGACCAACCTGATGTCGGCCGAAGGGGGCCGGGAGAGCGACGTTCTGGTCTACTGGGGGGCGGCCGCGGGCTACGAAGCCGAGCGGGTGACCCGGCTGCCGGCCATGGGGCCGGAGGGGGTGGCCGTGGCCGACCTCAACGCGGACGGCCTGCTGGATATCGTGGCCACCAGCTACCATGCGGGCGAGACCCGCTCCCACCCCTCCTACATCTACTGGAACGCCGATGGCAGGTTCGACGCCTCCCGCGTCACCCACATTCCCACTCACTCGGGTTCGGGCGTGATGGCCGCCGATTTCAACAACGACGGCATCACCGATCTGCTCTTCGCCTGCCACAAATTGAAGAGCGCCCACCGCAACCTTTCCTTTCTCTATGAGGGGACTCCCCAGGGCTTTTCTCCCGAGAGGCGCCAGCTTCTGCCCGGACTGGGTCCCCACTTCCTGGCCGGGGTGGACGTGGGGCACGTCTCCGATCGGGGAGACCGCTACGACTACGTTTCAGAGGTATTCGACGCCGGCGGCCCGGTGCGCTTCCAGACCCTCGCTTGGGAAGGGGAAACGCCCTTTGCCTCGGCCGTCGAATTCCAGGTGAGAGGGGCCGACAGTATCGAAGCCCTCCGCCAGGCTGCCTGGAGGGGGCCCGACGGCGAAGGCAGTGTCTACGCCGGCCACCGTTTATCGCTGAAGGGGCTGGAGACCCCGACCCGCTTCCTGCAGTTCAAGGCCACGCTGGTCGGCCCCAACGGGACGGGGGCCCCGGTGCTGCGTTCCGTATCCATCGACTACCGCTGATAGCCCGAGGCAACAGCGCATCAGGAGGTGACTCGCCCATGAAGGAACTCAAGGGAATCTATCCGGCCATCATGACCCCGTTCGACGTTCAAGGCGCCGTCAGCGAGGCCGGCCTGCGCAAATTGGTGGGGCATGCCCTGGAGGTCGGCGTGAACGGCTTTTACGTCTGCGGGGGAGGGGGCGAAGGCCTGCTGCTGACGGTGCCGGAACGGCAGCAGGTGCTCGAAATCGTGCTGGATGCCGTCCAGGGGAAAGTCCCGGTGATGGCCCACGTGGGGGCCTTCCAGATTCCCGACGCGGTGAGCCTGGCCCGCCACGCCGGCCGGGCGGGAGCCGACGCGGTGGCCAGCATGCCCCCCGCCTATTTCTATCAGCCCGACCTGGACGGCCTGGTCCGGTTCTACCAGGAGGTGGCCGAGGCGGCCGAGCGTCCGGTGCTGGCCTACAACATTCCCGGCCGCATTCCCCTCAACCTGGACACCCGTATCTTCGAGCGGCTCATCCGCATTCCCGGCGTGGTGGGCCTCAAGGATTCCAGCGGCAACCTGACCCAGATCACCCTGACGGCCGCCATCGACAACGGCAGGATCACCGTGTTCAACGGCGAGGACCAGGTGCTCTGGTACGGGTTGATGGCCGGATGCGTGGGAGGGATCGGTTCCACCTATCCGGTGATGCTGAAGGTGTTCGTGAAACTCTACCGGGCCTTCCTGGACCGCGACTGGGAGCGGGGCCTGGAGCTGCAGCGGGGAATCAACCGGACGGTGCGGGTGCTGGCCGGCTTCAACGTCCTGGGCGCCATGAAGCAGATACTCAAGTGGCTGGACCTGGATTGCGGAGACCCCCGGCCTCCCAACCCTCCCCTCGCCTCCGACGATGCCCGCCAGCTCAAGCTGGGCCTGGAGAAGATCGGCTTTTTCGAGTGGCGCCGCGGATGATCTGCCGTAGCGCCGCTGTCCGAACGGTCCTTCCCGGCCCGATAGCGGCCTCCGCAATCGGCAATCCATCAATTGCAAGGTGGAATGCACCGGTTGGAAAGTCCGGCCTCACGCCGCAGAAGATCCTACTCTTCCATTCCATTTTCGCTCATGCGAATCGGCTCCGCTGAGCCTTCCGGGTCGACACGCACGATCAAATCGGGCCCCGGCGCTTGACGGGAAATTCGGGTGGGCGGATTGGGACTCGGCAGCCGTCCCGGCAAGGTTCCCCAGGTATCTCCGTTTGCGAACCGGACTCCACGAACAACAACCGTGAAATCCGCGGGACGATGGTCCAAGGGGAGGTAGATCACGTAGGGGTGAAACACCCGATTGGCCGGATCCTTGAGCAACAAGTTTCGGGCAGGAAGAGGAGCGTGTCCGCCGTGAAGGAATCTATGAGGATTGTCCCCGGGCAAACGGTCCGTAGTGAAGGAAGCAAGGGGATTCAGGCCAAGCGCGTACAATTCGGCGTAAACGTTAACCGGAAGATCGGGATGGCCAATTTCCAAACGGATAGCTACGATCTCCTGCGAAACCTGATTGGAAAATTGCACATGGGGGATTAGCAGGTGCACACCCCCCTTCTCGAACCGCATTGCCCTTACTCGGGCACCGGTGATGAGCAAGGGGCTGCCGCTGGGATTTCGAAATCCAATCAGCAATTCGGGACTGCGTTCGACTTGTTGCATGGATACGCCGGTGGGAGGAAATCCAAACGGGAAGTTCCGTATCGAATCCTCCAGAAACGCCCCAATCCCGCTACCTGGCATGCGAACCACTGCACTCTCCTGTCGTAGCGCCACTGGTTGAAGGGCTCCCATACCGGCCAAATCGGGCGTCTGCTGAAATCTCCGCGTCGCGTAGGCATCGAAACTGGCCAGGCCGAAGCCGGCGGAAAAGGCGGCCAGCACTGTCCCGAAAGCCACGGTCAAGGTGCGCCTGCGCAAACCAAGCGTCCCGGGCGGCTGCACCGAGAGAATGTCGGCCATTCGCCTCTTGAAGCTCGAACCGCCGAGGGACGAAGCTCCGGCCATGCGCCCCTCCAGGCAAGCCCCCACAACCTTCAGGATTCCGGAGGCATAGGTCTCCGGGGCTTGGGTCAGTCGCAAGACCTCCTCGTCGCAAGCCCGTTCCCGTTCCTCCAACAGCTTCTTGTCGATGAGCCATGTCGGGGGATAGAACCACAGCAGGCTGGTCAGGACTCTTTGAAGCAGAACGACAAGATTGTCCCTGCGCTCCAGGTGAACCAGCTCATGAATCAGGACCGCTGCCA
>JAPPFQ010000535.1 GCA_028875135.1 Acidobacteriota bacterium | reverse complement strand
TCTCCCGATGGGCAGTGCAAAGCCTTCGATGCATCGGCCAACGGCTACGTTCGGGGTGAGGGCTGCGGGGTCCTGGTCCTCAAGCGGCTGAGCGATGCGGAGGCGGACGGCGATCGGATCCGGGCGGTGATCCGCGGCGCCGCCGTCAACCATGGCGGAGCCAGCGTCGGGTTGACGGTGCCCAATACCCCCGCGCTGGAAGAAGTGATGAAAACAGCGCTGTCCGACGCAGGGATCTCCCCGTTGGAGGTGGACTACCTGGAAGCCCACGGGACCGGCACCGCGGTGGGGGATCCGATCGAGATCGATGCCGTAGCCGCGGTCTACGGGAAGGGCCGGCCCGACAGCCGACCGCTTCTCATCGGTTCGGTAAAGACCAATGTCGGCCACCTGGAGTCGGCCGCGGGCGTGGCCGGAGTGATCAAGGCGGCGCTGGTGCTGGAGCGGGGTGTGATCCCGAAGCACCTCCACTTCCGCAATCCCAATCCGAGTCTCGACTGGGACCGTCTGCCTCTTCAGGTGACATCGTCGATGATGAATTTGCCGCAGCGGCCGGGGCGGCGACGCCTGGCGGGAGTGAACTCCTTTGGGATATCCGGGACCAACGCCCACATTGTGATGGAGGAATACCGCGCCCCGGACGGAACTTCCAATGGCGAGCCGTGGGCCGTCGGCTCCGGGAAGTCGGTGACGGTTGCGCTGCCGGCGACGGTGGGGGATCTGCCGCTGCCGGAGCAGGAGGTTCGGCCGCGCCCGACCCGTCTCCTTCCCCTTTCGGGCAAGTCGGAGGGCGCACTCCATGACCTGGCCGCGCGGTACCTGTCATGGCTCGACGAACGCGCGGATCAGATTTCAGCCAATGGCGACGCTTACGGGCAGTTCCTGTCGGACATGGCATGGACAGCGGGCGTAGGCCGGAGTCACTTCGGCCACCGGGCCGGCGTCGTCTTCCACGACGCGGAATCATTGCGAGACCGACTCCGCGGGCTGGCTGAAGAGGATGGGGGTGCGTCGTCGCGGACGCCGACCCGGGTGGCGTTTGCCTACACCGGGCAGGGGAGTCAATGGGTCGGCATGGGAAAGGGGCTCTACGAGAGTGAGCCGGTGGCGCGGGCGGTGCTGGACCGCTGCGAGGCGGTCCTGCTTGGGGAGCGAGGAGTCTCTCTGCTGGATGTCATGTTCGGCGGGTCCGGAAGCAAAGGAGAACTGGGTGACACGGCCTGGGAGCAGCCCGCCCTCTACGCGCTGCAGTGCGCCTTGACCGCGCTTTGGTCGAGTGTGGGCGTTCGCCCCGGCGTGGTCGTCGGACACAGCATCGGGGAACTGGCGGCCGCCCAGGCCGCAGGGGTGTTCAGTCTCGAGGACGGGATGCGGTTCGCCGCCAAGCGGGGCGCGCTGATGTCGCAGATGGAAGAAGGCGGCATGGCCGCGGTCTTCGCGCCGCCGCAGCGGGTGGCGCCGGCGGTGGAGGCGGTGAACGCGGCCGCATCCCATGTCGGACTGAGCATCTCGGGGTACAACGGCACTCACCAGGTGGTCAGCGGCCCGGTTGCGGGAATTGAGGAGATCTCGAAGCGATTCGAACTGGAGGGAGTGCGGGTCAGGCGGCTGAACACGACCCGTGCCTTCCACAGCGCCCTGGTCGAGCCCGTTCTGGACGAACTGGAAGCGTTCCTGCACGGCCTGGAGATTCGGACACCCGCTCTTACCGTGGTCAGCAACCTGACGGGCCGGGCGGTGGAACCGGGCCAGGTGCAGGACGCAGCCTACTGGAGGCGGCATGCCCGGCAGCCGGTGGCATTCGCCCAGGGGGTGACGACGATGGCCGGTCTGGGGGTGGACTCGGTGCTGGAGATCGGCCCGCGATCGGTGCTGGCTCCCATGGCGGCCTCGTCCTGGCCGGAGACGCCGCAGGCGCCGCCACCGGTGGTTCTGTCGAGTCTCTCACCGCCGTCCGACGGCACAGGGGAGACCGGGAGAATCGACGGTTTCGTGGAGGGGGTCTCCAAGGCGTACCAGGCAGGGATCCCGATTCGTTTCGAAGGGCTCTTCTCAGGGGAGACTCGGCGGCGGATCTCGCTGCCCAGCTATCCGTTCCAGCGCGAGCGGCACTGGATCGAGTTGCCGAGACGCCGGCCCGGAAGCGCCGGCCACCCGCTGCTGGGCGCCCGGCGCGAGTCCGCCCGCGGCGAGATCACATTCGAGACGGAAGTATTCCCCTCGGATCCAGCCTGGCTGAGCGATCATCGGGTGTTCAACCGGGTGGTGGCGCCCGGCGCGCTCTACGGCGCCATGGCGGCCACGGCGTCGCGTCTTGAAGGCAGCTGGCCGGTGGTGGTGGAGGACATGCAGCTTCACAACCCGCTCGTCTTCGAGGAGAACGAAAACGGAGCGGATGGGGCGGGCCGGAAGATCCAGGTGGTGCTCGATGCTTTCGAGCCGGCGTCACCGCGCGGAGTCCAGATCTTCAGCAAGGGAAGTGAGGGGGAGTGGACGGTGCACGTGGAAGGTCGCCTGCTGCCGGGCGCCCCCGACCCGGATGCCGCGGAGCGGGTCGACCTGGAAGGTCTGAAGGCCGGCCTGACGCCGGTGGAGGTGGCAGGCTACTACCGCCACAGGGCCAGTACCGGGGTCGATCTCCGTACCTCCTTCCGCACGCTTGGGAGGGTCTGGTCGCGCCCCGGCGAGGCCTTGGGTGAGATTTCTCTACCGGAATCCCTGAGCGGGCATGGGCTCGATGTGCATCCGCTGGTTTTGGACGGTTGCTTCCAGGTCGTGGGCGCGGCCCGCAACCTGGCGGGGAGCGAGGGCGGGGCCGCCTATCTGCCGTTCGGCTGGGAAAGGCTGTGGCTGGCGGGACCTCTGCCCGATCGGGTCGTCTGCCACGCGCGCCTGAGTGATGCCTCCCGCGAGGCGGAGAGCGGCGCGGGCGAGTCTGCCGAGGTTCTGAGCGGCGAGTTGCGCATCTACGATCCGAACGGGACGCTGCTCGGCCGCCTGAGCGGGTACACCGTCAAGCGGGCCACGCGGGCGGCGCTGCTCTCGGCGATCGAGGGAGTCAAGGACCTCTTGTACGAAGTGGTGTGGCGCGACCGCGACCTTCCGCCCGGAATCACAGCCGCCGACTTCTTCCCGAAACCCGAGGCCGTCGCGGCGGGCGCGCAGTTGTTGGCGGGCTATCTGAGGGATGCCGGGGTCGATCCCGATGACCGGGACGCCCTGCTTGCGAACCTCGAGCGATGGTCCCGGTCCCGCGCGCTGGCGACCCTGGAAGAACTGGGTTGGAAGCGCAGGGCGGGCGAGGCCGTGGAGCCGGAGGCGTTGCGGAGCCGGCTGAACGTCCTCCCGGAGCACCAGCGCCTGTTTCGCCGGATGCTTGAAATGCTGGCCAAGTCGGGCGTGCTCGAGGAGGCTGGCGATGGCTTTACAGTGGTGGTGGGGCCTGAGGATCCGCTGCCCGCGGAAATGCCCGCCGATCTCGAGGAGTTTTCTTCCCGGCTGACCGACCTCCATCCCCACGGTCTGACCGAGATCGGGCTGTTTCGGCGTTCGGGCCAGGCCCTGGCCGAGGTGCTTCGCGGTCGCCAGGATCCGCTGACACTGCTGTTCAGCAGCGGAGAGCCCACGGCGGCCGACCTGTACCTGAAGGCACCCGTGGCGCGGGCGGCCAACCGGATGCTGTCGGAGGCGGTCCGGAAACTGGTGGCCGCATTGCCCGAAGGACGGCGCCTCCGGGTGATCGAGGTCGGGGCCGGCACCGGGTCTGCGACCGCCTCGGTGCTCCCGGAGCTTCCCGAGGGACGGTTCGACTACACCTATACCGATATCTCCGCGGGCTTCTTCGCCGAGGCGGAGGCTCGGTTCGGCGATGGCGGCGGGTGCATCCAGTACCGTTCGCTGGATATCGAGAAGGACCCGATCGACCAGGGTTTCGACCCGCACGGCTACGACCTGCTGATCGCGTCCAACGTGCTGCACGCCACGCGGTACCTGGAGGAAACGCTGGGCCACTGCCTGGATCTTCTGGCGCCGTCGGGACAGTTGATCGCGCTGGAGAATCTCAGCGGTCTGGGCTGGATGGACCTGACCTTCGGCCAGTTGGACGGATGGTGGCGCTTTGCAGATGACTTCCGCCCCCACCACGCCCTGGCGAGCCCGGCGGTGTGGCGCCAAGCCCTCGGCCGGGTGGGCTTCCAGGCCGCGGAGGTTATCGGACCGGACGAGTCGGACCCCTCGCGGACACCGGACAAGGGCGTCATTGTGGCCCAGGGCCCGGCCCGGGTGAAAGAGTCTTCCGGCCTGTGGGTTCTGGCGGCGGACAACGGCGGTGTGGCGGCGAAGCTGGCGGCGGAGCTGGCGGCTCGCAGCCAGGCGGTGGTGCTGGCAAGCAGTGAAGGGCCGGAAGAGGAGGGACCGGCTGCGGCCGGTCCCGGTGTCTTCAGGACCGCCGTGGAAATGGACCGGCGGGAGTCCTGGCGGGCGCTTGTGACCGGTCTGCCCGACGACCTGCCGCTCAGCGGCGTCGTCCACCTGGTTGGACTGGACGGTCACGGGGCACAGGCCACCACCGAGGAAATGGCGGAGGACGTGAAACGAGCCGGGGCGAGCGCGCTGGCGCTGGTGCAGGGCGTCGCCGACTCCGATGCGATCCCCGCCAATGGCATCTGGTTGATCACGCGCGGCGCTCAGGTGCTGGAGCGGGAGCGCGGCGGGGAACTTGCTGGGGCAACGCTGTGGGGTTTCGGCAAGGCCACGGCCCGTGAAGCGGCCCATCTCCAGCCGAGGATGATCGATCTGGATCCCGGCCAGGCGGCGCCCGCACCCGACCTCGTCAATGAACTCCTCTATCCCGATTCCGAGAACCACATTGCCTATCGATTGGGGCGCCGCCAGGTGGCCCGCCTGGTTCGGGCGAGCGCCGGTCCGGAGCGTCTGACCTTGCCGGAGGAGCCGGACTGGGTGTTGGCTCCAGACTCGGCCGGCGTGTTCGACAGACCCCATGTCCAGCCGCTGCCGGCGGGTTCTCTGCAACCCAGGGAGGTCCGCGTCGCGGTCGAAGCGGCAGGGCTCAACTTCTGGGACGTGTTCCGGTCGCTCGGCTTCATCGAAGAGGGGCTGCTGGGCAGAGAGATGTGCGGCCAGATCCTCGAGGTAGGCTCCGAAGTGTCGACCGTCTCGGTCGGCGACTCCGTGGTCGGACTGGGGTTCGGCGCCTTCGCGCCGCAAATGGTCACTCGGGAGGAGCTGGTTGCGCCCAGGCCATCCGGATTCTCGGTGTCGGGGCTGGCCACGGTGCCGAGCGCCTTCGTATCCGCTGCCCTCTCCTTCGAGTATTCGGGACTGACGCCCGGCGAGCGGGTGCTGATTCACGCCGGCGCGGGCGGCGTCGGGCTGGCCGCCATCCAGTGGGTGCAGGCCGCGGGAGCGGAGGTCTT
>JAPPFQ010000272.1:2213-5446 GCA_028875135.1 Acidobacteriota bacterium | reverse complement strand
CCGCGATTGGCCGGTTTCCGGCCCGCCCGAGCCTGGACCGCAAGTCGGAGTGCACAGCATCGCCGCCACCAGCAGGGTGTACGCAAGGGGTGTCTTCACGGGTGAGCTCCTCTCAGGATGCAGTCTCTTCCGCCCGGGGAAGAGCCGCGCTGTGCGCCATCGGTTCACCGGCGGGTGAATTGAGGGCATAAAGGGTGGTGGATACCGGTCGATGATCGACAACCGAATGGTGATCGGTCTGAAACAGCTTGCGCAATCGGTCGAAGGACAGGGGCGGTTTCCATCCGCTGAAGAGACGCTTGCGGATTCGGGCGACCTGCTCGCTCGTGAGGGCCGGATTTCGGCGCGGGAGACGGTCGGGCGGCTGGTAGGTCGCCCCCGACAGAATGGAGGTCGGCCTCTCCAGGAAGCAGCGCACCCGGTCGAACGAGCGATAGTCGAGGTAGGCCCACTGAAAGTCGTCGAACTCCAGGCTGCGGCCCACCCGGGCCCGATCGGGGTCCAGCAGCACCACCGGCCCGGTTTCGACGCGGAAGGTGTGGTCCGGGTTTCCGTCAGCCCATTTCACCGGGTACTCGATCCGGTAGCCACGCGAAGGATCCTCTCCCACGAACTCGCTGACAGCCACCAGGGGACGCCAGGAGCGGACGGCTTCGCGAACCTCCTTTCCGGAACTCAGCAGCCTGGCCGGACTGGACTGAAGGCGCCAGCCGCTGGAATGGAACCGATCCACTCCCGGCCGGCTGGGGTTCAGGTTGTAGGAGGAGGTGTGGACGCGGCGGATCAGCACATGCGTTCCGGAAAATATCATCCAGAAGTCATAACCCGGGTCGAGGTGGTCGGACGGCGGGTCGGTCCTCAGGCCGGTCTGGGTCCGGACGGTCAGGAAGTATTCGTCCGAGCGGCCGCTGGAACGGTCGAAGACTTCGCAGCGGCATTCGATCTGGATGCGGACCAGGATCTCCTGGTTCCTGGGGATGTAGTAGCAGAACGAGCGTGAAAAGTCGGTGGCGGTGGTTTCGGAAGACTCTGACCGGCGGTTCAGGCAGGCAGCCAGGGGCAGCGAGCTCAGAGACAGGGCGCCGGCCAGCCAGGCCCGGCGGTTGACGGCCCGTGAGGGGATTGCCATGGGTCTCCTTTCGAACCGGAGAAGCCGGCTGTCGGAGCCGGCAGAGAGCATTCAGGTCCGGGTCGGCCCCGTTGGTTCACCGCGTGACTACCAGCTTCGATCGAGCACGCCATCGTGGGTTCCGGCAAAACATGAACTCTCGGGCCCTCATCTCTCCGCCACCTGCCTCAGGATATCGTCTCCGATCATTCTTTCAACTGCTGCTCGAGCAGGCTGCTGGCCACTCCGAGAAAGTCGCTCTCGGTGACGATGCCGACCAGGCGGCCCTTCTGCACCACGGGCAGACACCCGATGCGGTGGCGCCGCATCAATCGTACGGCCTCCAGGCTGGAAGTCTCGGGGGGAACCGTGACGGGGTCGGGCTTCATGATGGCGCGCACCCTTTCCTGCTTGCTCTTCACCCCTTGCCGGCTGAAGCACTTCAGCACCGAACGGTAGGAGACCACCCCCACCAGGTGGCCCTGCTCGTCTTCCACCGGCACGTGTCTCACCCGCTCCCAGTCCATGATATTGGCCACCAGGTCGACCGGGTCCTCGGGATGGACGGTAAAGAGCTCCACGCTCATGTACTGTTCCACCCGCTGGTAGTGAGCCCTCCAGTCGCCGGCTTCCCCCAGTTCCGCCAGCGGCCAGGAGTGCACGGCCCGTCCCTGTTGCTGGTGCCGATGGGTGGCGGCGGTCACGGCCACCAGCGCGCTGCCCCTCAGTCGGTCGCCACCCATCCGGGAGCAGGACTTGAGCATCCAGTCGGCCCCCGTCTGCCGGCTCTTCACCCGCTGATGGATCACCCCCAGGAAGCGCTCGATGTCGTCGGAGTCGATCCCGCAGTGGCGCAGTCCCTGCCGGGCCAGAGGCAGCAATCGCCCTTCAATCAACTCGGGCGCCGGCAGCACTCTTCCACCAAGCCAGTACAACTGGGCATCCAGCCCGTTCTGAGCCGCAACCGAGAAGTTGGACTTGACCTCCTCAAAGGAGATGAGCCGGGTGATGTCCTCATGCTCCTGGTCCATGCCGGTCATGAGACCGCAAAGAAAGGCGGTGTTGGCCACCTCGTCCTCCACCGAGGGACCCGCCGGCAGCGCCCGGTTCTCGATTCTCAGGTGGGGCTTTCCCTGCCACACTCCGTAGCAGGGGCGGTTCCAGCGATAGACGGTGCCGTTGAAGAGGCTGAGGGACTCGAGCCGGGGCACTTCCTTCCGGGAAAGGACCTCGAAGGGATCCTCGGCGCCCTCGTGGGTCATGAGGGCCCGGAAACGGGCGATGTCCTGCTGAAAGATCTCCAGCACCGAGTGGCGGACCCACTGGTCGCCGAAGCTGACGCGAGACCGGGAGCTGCGGACATGGGGCGAGGGCCGCCGAGTGTCTATGGATCGCTCGAACAGGGCGATGCGCGTTTCCTTCCAGAGTCTCTTCCCCAGCAGGAAGGGAGAATTGGTGGCCGCCGCCAGCACCGGAGCCGTCACCAGTTGAGCGATGTTGTAGAACTGGGGAAACCGGTCCGGAGGCACCTGGTAGTGGATCTGAAAGGCCGTGTTGCAGGCCTCCAGCATGACGGTGTCGCCCTCCAGCATCAGCTCGTCGATCCCCTTGATGTAGAGCTGGTGGCCGTCTCCGCGAAGCTTTTTGACGGCTTCCCACAGAAGCTCGTAGCGGCGCTTGGGAGTCATGTTGCGGCGCTTGAGCTGGGAAAGGGTGAGTGAGGGTAGAATTCCGGTCAGCAGGACGGAGGCGCCGTGCCGCTCCGCCACGGCGGCCACGCCGGCGATGGACCGGTGGAGCTGCTTCTCCAGCAGGGCCAGGCAGTTCCCTTGAAGCTCCAGGGGATCGCAGTTGAACTCCAGGTTGAAACGCCCCAGTTCCGGAGTGAGATGCGGGTCCCGGCTCTCCGCCAGAACCCGGGGGCCTATGGGGGCCGGCTGCCAATTGCGGTCCACCAGGAAGAGTTCCTGCTCGGCCCCCACCCGGCGCGGCTCCGATTCGATCGCATCCCGGTCCAGCATCTGCTGCAGGGCGCGGAGATCGTTCAGCAGCGACTCCACGTAGTCCTGGTGCCTGCGTTTACCTGAGCTCTCTTCTACGTTTTCTGTGCCCATGATCGATAGGG
>JAPPFQ010000272.1:0-2203 GCA_028875135.1 Acidobacteriota bacterium | reverse complement strand
GCCTTGAGGCAGTGGATTGGCGGCAGCAAGTGGAACAGGCAGTGCCAGTCCTCCCCGCCGTCCCGACCCATCCAGAGTTGGCCGGTGGTGGTTCCGAAATAAAGGGTCGGCGAAGCCGATCGGTCAAAATCCACGGCATCCCGCAGAACCGTGAAGTAGCTCTGTTTCTCAGGAAGTCCCCTGTCCAGCCGGTTCCAGGAACCGCCTCCGTCCTGGCTGCGCCAGACCGCGGGGGCGCCTCCGGGACAGGTGCGGGTCATGGGTTCCAGCGGGATGACGTAGACGGTATCGGGGTCGTAGGGATGGATGAGGATCGGCAACCCGAAATCGGAGGGCAGCCCTTCGGCGATCGACCGCCAACTGCGACCGCGGTCGTCACTGCGCAACACGCCGATGCCCGGATGTTCGGGGAAGCCGCCGTGATTCTGAATGTAGAGTCTTTCCGGATTATCGGGGTGAACGGCGATCTTGTGGACGCACTGGCCGAACTCCGGATAGGGATCCGGCAGGAAGGCCGCCGCGATTCCCTGGTTGGAGGCGTCGAAGGTCTCTCCGCCATCCTCGCTCAGGTAGTGGCCTCCTGTCGAGATCCCCAGGTGCACCCGGTTCTCCGAGCGGATGATTGTGTGCAGGCAGAGACCGCCGCCGCCGGGCTGCCAGTGAGGGGTGTGCCGGTGGTTGCTGATGGCGGAAACCGTCTCCCAGGAGTCTCCGCCATCCCGACTCCGGAAGAGCGCCGCGGGTTCGACCCCCGACAACAGCTCCCCTTCGGCGGCGCCCGCTTCCAGCGCCCAAACGTTGATCAGGGTGCGTCCGTCCTCCTTGGAAAAGGCGGGCGCCGACCCCGTCTCCCGGAATTTACGGCCCAGGTCGCTGGAGACCAGTACCTTCATGCCGAAAAACATGTTGCGGCTGGAGGCGAATATGCGGGGGGCGCTCCGCCTGTCGATCAGGGTGGCATCGACCGGTGCACCGGCTCCGAACGGCCCGCGCAGCTCAAATTCGCCGCGGTCCCTGGCCGCTTCCGCCACAAAGAGCCCTTTCTTGGTTCCCACCGAGAGAATTACCCGTTCCGGCACGGAGTACCTCCTGAAACCGCGGGAAGAACGGTGAGGATGTCGCCTGGCTGAAGCCGGCTGTCCATTCCGTTCAACTCGTCGATTCGGTCACTGTTGAGGAAGAGGTTGACGTGGGGGCGAACGGCCCCCGATTCCTGGCAGATGGAGCGGTACAGCCGGGGATGGCTTGGCTCGAGTTGCCGCAGGGCCGAGCCGACAGTGGCGGCGGATAGCGCCAGCTCCGAGGGACACCCGGCATATCTGCAGAGGGCTGCAGAAAGCTGAATCCGGATATGAAGGGACTTTCCCGAGGCCGCCAACGATTCTTGTCCTTTCCTCTTGACGGGCGCCCCCGCCCGCTCTGCAAGAATATGTCCGGGGAAATCCCTTTGTCCAGTCCGCATCTCCTGACCGGGAGGCCGGCGCGCCCTGAAACAAAAAAGGAGTTATCCACGAAGTCACACGAAGGACTACGAAGGGACACGAAGAAAAACTGAAGGGAATCTCTCCATATTCGTGTTCATTCGTGTCCATTTGTGGTTCATCTTTAGTAAAGAGATTCAGTAGTATCTTCCTCGAATGATCTGTCCGGCAGGGCGGGGGCGGTGCTTGTCTGAAACAACGCCCGGCGCCGGGTCGCGGGAAACCGGTTCAAAGTCAGGCATGAGTAGATGGTTTATTAACATGGATGCACAGGATGCACAGGATTTTTCCCGGAGACGGCGGGCTTGCAGTCCTGAACTCCGCATGTCCGCACCCGATCATCGCCGGAGTCAGACTCCCGTGCAGCAGCGTCGCGTCCTGATTATCCTGTCCATCCTGTCTGTCCATGTTCAATAATCCAGGCATCCGGATTCACCGGATTGGGTCCTTGTTCCCGATAGGCCATGCTTCGACGCTGTGGCATAATCGCCAAGTCCGGGCGGCTAAACGGCGGCTGAACCAATACCCATGAAAACCAATCGACCTCTTTTCTGGATCGTGCTGGTGCTGCTCTCGCTGGGATCCCTGGTGGGCGCTTACCGGTATTTTGGGGAGGCTTTCCCCCTCATCACCCTGGATCTTCAGATGGATCGGGACACCGCCCTGCAGCGGGCCGGGGAACTGGCCGGCCGCTACCAGTGGAGTCCTGGGGAGTATGAGCA
>JAPPFQ010000301.1 GCA_028875135.1 Acidobacteriota bacterium | reverse complement strand
GAATAGTGGCCAGTGGTTAGTGGATAGTTGTTTAATCGACACGTTCAGCAACTGAAACAAACCTGTTTCACCCTCGTATGAGCCGCCCGCCACGGCGGAGGCGCGGCAGACCTGAAGCCCGGACTTCCCCTGTACTCTTCTCAAGATTGCCCCTTCCGGTGGGAAACGCAGCCAACAGCATCGCCACCACCTCGGTGGCATTGCTGCCAAGCACCACCGACCTGGAGGCATTGGGAGCGACCTGGCCGTTGATGTACAGCTTGGAGGGAACCATCGGCAGGGACCGGAAAATGAAACGGGGGCGTTTCAGAACAAACTTCGGGGCGAGGGAGGGGAGACCTGGTGCCGGAGGGGGGACTTGAACCCCCACGTGGGGTAACCCACGCTAGATTTTGAGTCTAGTGCGTCTGCCAATTCCGCCACTCCGGCAGAGTGGGGTGAGGGTGGGTGAAGAACGGCTCCCCAAATCGCCCCGCTTCGGAACGTTTTCGGCGATTTACACCACGGGACGGCGTGGAGATTAGCATGCCGCCACCGATTTGTAAACGCGGTCCCGACACGCGGTCCAGGGCCATCCCGCGCTAACCCCTACCCTGTAGGGGCAACCCTTGTGGTTGCCCTGATGTTCGCGCTGACCTCGCATTGGACGCCCACGAGGGGCGCCCCTACAAATCCACATGGGATACGGCCGTGATTGTCGAAAAGTGGGAAATTCCCGTGCTTACCGCCCGTCCGGGACCGTCCGATCCACCCCGGCTCTCAAGGCGGACCGGATCCTTTCAGCCACCTCGGGCGACGGGAACTCGGTTTCTCCCGTCACGATCAAGGCAAAGTTGACCGCTAGGATTTCTTCGGGGTGAATGATGTAGGAGCTGTTCCTGCCGATCTGCTCGAAGAACCCCGACACCTCCTTGACCTCGACCAGCCTGGTCGGCGAGACGGCGGAAGTGGAAGCCGCGGCGGTCTCGTCTTCCACGGCTTCCAGCAACAGGCGAAACTGCAGATATTTGAAAAAACTGCCTCCCTGCAGCGGATCGTAGCGATCGCTCCTGGAGTAAAGGACCGGAATTGCCCAGTACTGCCGCCCCTCCTGCTGAACCCGGATGCGGTGGGCATTGACCGGAGCATCCGGGTTGGTGATCCTGCGCCGGCCGAGAGGCTTCGGCAATTCGACCTCAGGACAGCGTTCGAATCCAATGACGCGGTACAGCCGGTCCCGGATGTTCCGATCGTGACGGGACAGGATGTGAAACAGCTCATGGGCAACCAGTTGGGCAAGCTTTTCCGGGGACTGGTCGAGCCTGGTTCGGGGCAGAATGACGGCCTTTCCCCGGGTGTAGGCCGCCCCGCCTTCCTCCTCTCCAGTGGTGTGAACGAAATGGACGTTCTCCGGCCAATTCAGGCGAAATTCACCCAGTGCAGGGCGAATACGATCGAAGGCCTGCTCGACTCTTTTCCTGTCCGCGCTGTCCCATTCAATGACCTTGCCGGCGACAAAGTTCAGAAACTCGGTCTCGGACACTTCCCGGTCCGTCTTCAGCCGAGCGGACCGATCGAACGGGCTCAGGCGTCGAATAAACCCATCCCGGGTCCGCAGGATCTCCCGGCCTTCTTCCAGTGACGCAAAGAGGAGGCTGACGGAAGGCGCCGTCCCTGTCTGCGCCAGGGCAAGGGTTGCCCCCAGGCAGACCAGGCCGGCCATGCAGAAGCGATGGGCCATTTCTTACCCGACTTGCTGATGTTCTACCAACGCAGGATGGTGGCGCCCCACGTAAATCCGGAGCCGAAAGCGGCCAAGACGACCACGTCTCCCGGCTGGACCTTGCCCGCTCGAACGGCTTCGTCCAGCGCGATGGGGATGGATGCCGCCGTGGTGTTGCCGTACCGTTGAATGTTGCTGAAGACTCGTTCCGGAGGGATTTTCAAGGAACGCACCACCGATTCAGAAATCCGCAAATTGGCCTGATGCAGGATCAGCAGACCGACATCCTCAATTTCCAGGCGGTTCTCGGCCAGGGCTTCCCGGACGCTTTCCTGAAGCCGGTCGACCGCATGTTTAAAGACGTAGCGACCGTCCATTTGCGGGTAATGGCGTCCCTCTCTCAGCATCTCCTCCGTCAATCGGGGGTGTTCCAGCGAGGTTGGAGCTTCCAGCCACAGTTTCCGGGCATATTTTCCCTGGGCGTGCAAGGGGCTGGAAAGAATACGCCGGTTCCCGTTCCCGGAGCGGCCCACGACAACGGCCCCGGCGCCGTCACCGAAGATGACTGCAACATCCCGGCCGTGGGTATTCATCTCAAGTCCGGAAGAATGGACCTCGGCGCCGACCACCAGGATGTGACGATAGGTGCCGGTCCTGACGAACTGATCGGCGATGGCCAGACTGTAGACGAAACCCGTGCACTGATTGCGGACATCCAGGGCTCCCACCGTGGCAAGGCCCAGCTTTTCCTGCAGCAGGCAGCCGCAACCCGGAAAGTTGTACTCGGGACTCAATGTGGCGAAGATGATGAAGTCAATCTGATCGGGGGTCAGCCCGGCAGACTGGAGGGCCCGGTGGGCAGCCTGCAAACCCAGATCGGTGGGTCCGACCGCCGGCTCCACGAAACGCCGCTCGCGGATTCCCGTCCTCTGCCGGATCCATGCGTCCGAGGTGTCCATCACCTCTTCCAGATCGGCGTTGGTGACGATCTTTTCGGGCAGATAGCTTCCGGTACCCAGGATTCTGGCGTTGAACATGGCGTTGGGTTGACTCATACCGGTGGTGATCGGACCGAGAACCGGTTCTTTTTCAACAACTCTTCGGGGATGCCGGAGTCATCCCGACAGCTCGCGGTAATAGAGCATCAGGTCCGTCCCCTGCGGGGTGGCGCCGACCTGGCGCAGCATGGCGGCAATCTGTCCCCGGTGGTAGCTGGAGTGGTTCACGACGTGCAGCATGGCCCGCCAGAGAGGACTCGAATAATTGCGCCCCTGAGGGGTCGTCAAGGCGATGGATTGGTGCAGACTGCCGGCGTCCAGTCCATCAACGAAGCCGGCCAGAGCCCGATCGACTTCTACCCAGCGGCGGATGGCTTCTACGGGGCTCGCAAAGGACTCGGACGGCAGGGGCTGGCTGGCAGACTGGCCCTTCCAACGCCTCAACCAGTTCCACTGGGCCGACACCAGATGAGCCACGGTCGCCTGCAGTGAACCGAAACTGGCGCCCAGATCGTGTTTGAAGACTTTCGGATCCAGATCCTGAATGGAATTCCTGACCCGCTCATTGGCCCACCCGTTGTAGGCATACAACTCCGCCAGATCCTCTATTCCCATGGCCGCAGCCTCCCTTCAGGATCGCCTTACTCTCCCTGCCGTATTCGCTTCCCCATTTAATGACGTTTTGCCGATGTTGTAAACCCAAAGCGGCCTGACGGATGCTCCCCGGGAGCGCGGGCGTCTCGCCCGCATGCACCGCCGTCGCGAGCCGCTCAGCAGGTCTACAACAGTCCAAAAATCAATCAATTGGTGTTCATTCGTGTCCATTTGTGGTTCGTCGTTCGCCTTGGTGGATATCTCTTGTTTGACCATTGGTGACCCTCGCGGATCTTCCCCGCCAAATTGACAGTGCCGGATGACACTGCTAGCATTGGGTCGTTTCAGCAGTGCTCCGCACCTCGGGCGGCACTTCCGCCACTACCGAAACTCAGCAACCCTGGGAGAATCTCTTGGCCCGACTCACTCGGCATGAAATTCTGAAGGAAGACCGCTTCATGATGTTGGTGGATGAGACCCGCCACTTCTTCGCCAACAATCGTTCCGAAATCCTGCGCGGCCTGTCGGCCGTCGGAGTCGTAGCCGCCCTGGTGGCAGGTTACTACTACTACACGGCCAAGCAGGAGGAGCAATCCAAAGAGGACTTGGCCCGAGCCCTGGCGACCTACCATGCAACCGTGGGCAAGACCGAATCGTCCGGATTGAAGGCTCCGGTTTTCTTTGAGACCTCCACTCGGAAATATGAACAGGCCCTGTCGGAGCTCCAGCAGGTCATCTCCCGGCACGACTCCAGGGCAGCCGGCAAGATAGCCACCTACTACTCGGGTCTCTGTCTTCACCAGCTCGACAGGAGCTCGGAAGCCGTATCGTTGCTTGAACCTCTGAGTCAGGAGCAGTCGGATTTCGGCGCACTGGCCCTGGCAGCCCTGGGAAGGATCTACGAGGACACCGCGGACCTGGCCAAGGCAACCAAGGTCTACCAGCAGTTGGTTGAGCGCAATGCCTTGACAACGCCCGGAGAAACCCTGGCAATGCAGGCGGCCCTCCTTTACGAGCAACAGGACCGGAAGGAACAGGCCGTCGAGATGTACCAAAAGGTCATCGACGAATTCCCCACTTCACCTGCCTCCACCGAAGCCGAGCAACGGTTAAGGAAAATCGATCCCTGATGGTTGAGACCCTTCGTCAACGGGCGGAGGAGCACGAGGCCCGAACCCTGGCCCCTCAAGCAACCCTCAGCATGCGGACTCGAGGCCGCCGGAAGGATGAGTCTGCCTGCGACATCCGGACCGCCTTTCAGCGCGACCGCGACCGCATCCTTCATTCCAAGGCATTTCGGCGCTTGAAGCACAAGACCCAGGTGTTCCTTTCACCGGAGGGTGACCACTACAGGACCCGCCTGACCCATACGCTCGAAGTTGCCCAGATCGCCAGAACCGTCAGCCGGGCACTGCGACTGAACGAGGACCTCACCGAGGCGATAGCGCTGGGGCATGACCTGGGACATACCCCCTTTGGGCATGCCGGTGAAGCCATATTGGATGAGCTTGCCCCGGGCGGTTTTCGCCACTATCGCCAGAGTCTGAGGGTTGTGGACACGTTGGAGCAGGAGGGGCGGGGCTTGAACCTGTGCCGGGAAGTGAGGGACGGAATCCTCAAGCACTCCAAGGGCGCGGGCGCGGTGTTCACCAGCCGCGACAAGGGGCGCCCTGCTACCCTGGAGGGTCAGGTCGTCAGAGTCTCCGACGTGATCGCCTACGTGAACCACGACCTGGACGATGCCCTGCGATCGGGTCTGATTCGGGCGTCCGACATCCCGAAGGAGCTGACGACCGCCTTGGGCGAAAGCCACTCGCTACGAATCGACACCCTGGTCCGTGACGTGATTCGCTCCAGTCTGGAAACCAACCTCCAGCTCATTTCCATGAGCCCTGAGACCCTGCAGGCGATGATGGATATGAGGCGTTTCCTCTATCGGACGGTCTACGCGCGCAGCATTCCCAAGAAAGAACTACTCAAGGCCAAGAAGCTCCTGAGCGATATCTACCACCATCTGTTGGCCCATCCCGATGGCATTCCGGAGAGCTTTCGGCGTCCTGAAGTCGGCGCGGAGCGTGCCGTGGTCGATTTTGTCGCAGGGATGACCGATCGCTTTGCCCTGAAACTCTACGACAGCCTGTTCCTGCCGAGAGGTTGGAGTGCTCGAC
>JAPPFQ010000239.1 GCA_028875135.1 Acidobacteriota bacterium | reverse complement strand
ATCGACGTTGATGATGCCGGGCACCTGAATGATGTCGGAAATCCCTTGCACTCCCTGTCGCAGAATGTCATCGGCTAGCTGAAACGCCCGGGAAAAACTGGTGCCCCTTTCCACGGTCTGGAGCAATCGCTCGTTGGAGATGGCGATGACCGTATCCACACAGGCCCTGATGTCCTGCAGCCCGCGTTCGGCCTGAACCCTCCGCTTTTTCCCTTCAAACAGGAATGGCTCGGTCACGATGGCCACCGTCAGCGCACCCAGTTCGGCTGCCAGGTTGGCGATGATGGGCGCCGCACCCGTCCCGGTACCTCCGCCCAGTCCGGCCGCAACGAAAATCATGTCGGCCCCTTCCAGAACCTCGATGATCCGGTCCGTATCCTCCAGGGCCGCGCTTCGGCCGACGTAGGGATCGGCCCCGGCTCCAAGACCGTTGGTGAGCTTGGCTCCGATCTGCAGCTTCGTCGGCGCCCGGGACGCCTTGAGGGCCTGCGTGTCGGTGTTGGCCACGACGAATTCAACAGCCTCGACGCCGGCGTCGATCATTCGGTTTACGGCGTTGGTCCCACCACCTCCAACGCCGATAACCTTGATGACGGCGCCGTTGGAACGAGGCTCGTCCAACAGAAACTTGACGGAACGATCGGAATTGGTCGTATCCATGGATCCACTCCTTGGCATGGAAGAGCCCGAGGACGCTTCTCTCGGGGTGACTGGGGAAAGGGCCCGGCCGGGATTTACGCCGGACCGCAACACCAAGCGGTCGACTCCTGTTCGGTCCAGGCCTGACGCCGCACCGAAACCGCTTCAAAACATAAGCGCTCAAATCAGGAAAATCAAGAAAAATACCCTATATTGTGTTGGCCTGCACCTTAAGCATCAAGGTTTGGTAGTCGTCCTCCCTGAACTGCCCCGCCCTGCCCCGCGGATCATTGGACCGACCCGCGGGCTACAATTTTCCTCCCTTGCGGGAAAACAACCTCGAGGCCCACCTCTTCAGGAAGTTGCCGCCGGCCGGATCTCCAATCCACCGGTGGGCATGGGCGCGGAAGCCGTAAAGGACCAGGCCCACAGCGGTTGAGTAGGCTGGAGCGATCAGGGCGCCCTCCATTTTCCCCAGTCCCCGGGGACTACCGATTCGCACCGGCAGGTCAAAGATCTGCTCCGCCAGTTCAACCACACCCTCGAGAAGGGCTGTCCCCCCGGTCATGACCAACCCCGCTCCCAACAGCCTCTCAAAACCCGCCTGCCGGACGTCCTCTTGAACCAGGGTGAGGATTTCCTCCATCCGGGGCTGGATGATTTCGCAGAGAATCCGCTTGCCGATGGACTTCTCCTGGCGGCCTGCCACGGTTAAAACGTCGAATTCGACATCTTCTCCGACCAGGGTCGACAAGGCGCATCCGTGGTCCCGCTTGATTCTTTCGGCCTCCAGGATCGATGTTCTGAGGCCGACGGCGATGTCGTTGGTGATCTGGTCCCCACCCAGGGGCAGCACGGAGCTGTGCCGGATACCTCCCAGACTGTAGACGGCAAGATTGGTGGTACCCCCGCCGATGTCCACCAGGGCCACTCCCAGTTCCTTGTCGTCATCGCTCAAGGTGCTCTCGGCGGAGGCCAGTTGTTGCAGGATCGTGTCGGCGACGATCAGCCCGCTCCGATTGACCGCGGTGACAATATTCTGCGCAGCCGTATTCGAGCCGGTGACAATATGGCAATTCACTTCCAGCCGGGTTCCCAACAGCCCCAGAGGATCGCCGATACCGTCCTGGCCGTCGACCACGAACTCCTGGGGAAGCACGTGGACGATTTCACGGTCGGAGGGCAGCGACACCGCCTTGGCCGTCTCCAGAACCCGGCGAATATCGGCTCGGCCGATCTCGCGGCTCTCCGCCGTGACAGCGACCGCTCCCTGGCTGTTGAAGCTCTGGATGTGTCCCCCGGAAAGCCCTACGAAAACCGACTCCACGGAAGTTCCGGCACTCCGTTCCGCCTCCTCCACCGATTTCTTGATGGCGGAGACGGCGCCGTCCAGATTGACGACCACCCCCCTGCGCAAGCCCCTGGATTCGGCCGAACCGACCCCGACTACCTCCAGGCCTCCCTCATCGTTGACCTCGCAGATGACGGTGCACGTCTTGGTGGTCCCGACATCCAAGCCAACCACATGTCTGGTCTTGCGGGCCAAGCTGACCTCCAGCCTTAGGGAATGGGACTGAGCCCTGATCTCGCTAGCGCTCAAGTCAACTGTCGGAGGAAATCGTCCGGGACACTGCCTGCCGGGCCAGCTTGGGATCGAGTGTCCTGATCACGACCTGATCCCGGTAGCGCAGGTCCACCGAATCCAGGTTCCGGTATTTCTTCTTGAGCTCCCGGCTCGCGGCCAGGTAACGACGGAACTTTGTCTGGAAACCGTCCCTTCCGAGGTAAACCAGAACCGTATCTCCATTGAGAATGACCGAGACGTTGCCAGGGTCTTGCAGGTGCACCTCCGACAGATCCCGACTCAACCCGGCGCCGCCCCGGTTCAGGGCACGAACCAGCTGCAGATAGAGGGCAATCCGCTCCCGGTTGCGCCGCAGAATTTCCGGGGCGTAACCGGATTCCATTCCCAGGATGACGGGAAAATCGGCCTGGGACAGATTTTCGGGATTGTTTTCCAGCAGGGTGCCCTCCTCATCGATCAGCAGGGTTCCCTGCCCCACACGGGCAAAGGCAATCGGCTCCCGCTCCTCGATGTCGACAATCAGCTTGTCAGGCAGCACCCGGCGAACCATCACCGTTTTCACCCATGGAATCAGTTCCAGGTTTCGCCGCAGTCGGTCCAGATCGAATCTCACCAGGTTACGGTCGGCCCGGGCCAACTCACTGATCTTGAGCAATACCTGGTTCTGCGAAATCTGTTGCAGTCCGTTGATTTCCGTGATGGCGATATTGAACCTGGGAGAGTGGTAGAGCCGGTCTCTCACCCAGTAAAGGCCGAATGCAAGAGTGGAAGCCAGCAACAATCCGAAGGAGAGCTTGAGCGACCAGCGCAGGACTTCCCTGACGGTCCTTCCCCCGGCCTTGCCTGACGCTCTTTGCCCTTCCAGAATGGCGCTTGGTCGTCTATCGAGATAGTCCATCGCCTTTGTCTTGCCCCTCTTCATTCAGGGTTCCTCCCCTCTTTCCGTCTCCGTGCAATAGGGCTATTTTGCGGGAGCCGCCTCCGCAAGCTGCTTCAACAACGCATCCGCCAGCCGGGCGATGCTCCCGGCGCCCATAGTGAGTACCAGGTCTCCGTCTTCGAGCAGGGGCGCCACCCGCGGCGCCATGTCTTCGGCAGCACCCAGGCAACGTGCTTCCGGGTGCCCGCGCTGTCGTATCGCCTGAGCCAGCTTGTCCGAAGTCAACCCGTCGATGGGTTCTTCGCCGGCGGCATAGATGTCCGCCAGCAGCACCAGGTCGGCCTTGTCGAAAGCCCCGGTAAACTCTCTAAAGCAGTACTGAGTCCGGCTGTAGCGGTGCGGCTGAAACACCACCACCAGTCGCTTGGCTCGGAGATGCCCTGCCGCATGCAAGGTTGCCGCGATTTCGGTCGGATGGTGCCCGTAGTCATCGATGAGAGTAATCCTCCCGACCCGGCCCTTGAGTTGGAAGCGCCGGTCCGGTCCTTCAAATTCGGCCAAGGCGGAGCGCATCACCGAAGGGACCAGACCGAGATCCAATCCAACCGCGACGGCTGCGGCCGCATTGAGGACGTTGTGGCGTCCGGGAAGGTTGAGGCGGAAGGGACCGAGGCTCCTGTCACGGAAATCGAGCTCGAACCTGGAGCCGTATCCGGAATATTCAGCCGCGGAGACTCTCAGATCGGACTCCTGCCCGAAACCGTAGGTGATGACCCGCCGTTTGATCTGGGGAAGGATCGAGGTGACGGCTGCATCGTCCCGGCAAAGAACCGCCGCTCCGTAGAAGGGCACCTTGTTCACAAACTGCGCGAAGGTGCTCTTGAGATCGTCCATTCCGGCATAGCTCTCCATGTGGTCCCGGTCGATGTTGGTCACTACCGCCAGCGTCGGAGACAGGAGCAGAAAGGAACGGTCGCTTTCGTCGGCCTCCACGACCATGAACTCACCCGTGCCCAGCTTGGCGTTGCTACCCAGGGCATTGAGCCGCCCCCCCAACACGACAGTAGGATCGAGGCCTCCATGTCCCGTCAGACCGGCCACCAGGGAGGTGGTAGTGGTCTTTCCATGAGTTCCCGCAACCGCAATGCCATACTTCCCTCGCATCAGTTCCGCCAGCATCTCCGCCCTGGGAATGATGGGGATCTGCCTGCGCCTGGCCTCCTCGATTTCCGGATTGTCAGGCTTTACCGCCGAGGACACCACCACCACGTCCGCGGCATCCACGTACCCCGGGGCGTGGCCTCCATGGATGCGGGCGCCCCGATCAATCAGCCGCTGGGTCACTGACGTCAGCTTGAGGTCCGAGCCACTGACCCGGTAGCCTCGGTTCAGAAGCACTTCAGCGATCCCGCTCATTCCCGATCCACCGACTCCAACCAGGTGAATTCGCTGAATCCTCTTGAACATGCACGCCTCTCGCGAGCCCGGCCCGCCTTTCTCACCGTGGACCGCAACGATCCGGCGGTCGCCGCCGCACCATCAACCCAAACCCGCCAAACTGCCAATCAAGTCCACAATTTTTTGGGCTGAATCGGGACGGGCCAACCGGCCGCTGCGAACCTCCATCCGCTCCAACTCCTCCGGGTGGCCATAATAGTGAGCGACCCGGCGGGCCAACAGCTTCCCGCTCAATTCCTCTTGCCGGATGACTTCGGCGGCTCCTGCATCCGCCAGCGATTCGGCGTTCCGGAGCTGGTGGTTGTCGGTAGCTCCCGGAAAAGGAACCAGCAGGGAGGCCTTGCGCGCCGCCGTCAACTCACCCAGAGTCGCGGCGCCGGCCCGGCACAGCACCAGGTGGGCTTTTGGAAACTGGCTCGGCATGTCGGTGAAGAAGGGCTTTACCAGCGCCCGAGCCCCCGCATCCCGGTAGGCCTGCTCCACCTGGGCGAAATCCTGCTCACCGGTCTGGTGAATGAATTGCATCTGGCGGAATTTCGGGCGCAACCCGTCCAACGCGTCCACCGCGGCACGGTTGATCGCCCGGGCGCCCTGACTGCCTCCGAATATCAACAGAACGAAGGGGCGTTCGGGAGGTTTGGTCGGACGGGCCAAAAACTCCGGGCGCACCGGAGTCCCCGTCAGCACGGCTTTCCCCCGGAAGAAGGTCTCGCACTCCGGAAAAGCGGTGGTCACCTTGCGACTGAAGGAAGACAACAGCCGATTGGTGATTCCCGGCTGGGCGTTGGACTCGTGAAGCAAGGTGGGAACTCCCGCCAGCGAAGCGACCAGAACCGGAGGACCCGAGGAATAGGGGGGGGGGGGGGGGGGGGGGGGGGGGGGGGGGGGGGGGGGGGGTGGGGGGGG
>JAPPFQ010000649.1:4709-5483 GCA_028875135.1 Acidobacteriota bacterium | reverse complement strand
AATGCGGGTTTCCGGGCACAGCCTGGACCACAACGGCGAGGGCTTCGCCCTCTGATAGTGCAGATTTGCAGTTGTCAAAATCGTGCACCACCTGGCTGCACAACTCTACTTTGTAAGTCGGTCACCAATACGACGGCATCGGCGTGACCCCCAGAGTCGGAAACTGTCGATCGATCCACGGTCCTTGGGCACTGGGTATTTCCGATCCCATCGGAGGATCATCTCTACGACGGCATCGAAGCCGCCGTAGCTTTCGATGGTGTCAAAATCGGCTTCAGCGATGGCCTGGCGAAGCATGAGGGCCTCTTTTTCGTCGTCGCTCATCTTATTGGCAACCCAGGATTGGAGTCTCCGGCGGGCGCGGTCCAGGAGCTTTTGCTCCCAGGCGACCGCAACCACTTCGACACGCCGGCCGGACTCGCGGAGCCTCTCCCAAAGGCGGCGGTGGGCCTCTCCCCAGGAGTCCAGCTCCGTGCGGGTTCCCATGCCGGGGTCGACGTAGACAAATACGGCCGACTCCGGGCCAACGGCAATCGGCGTCTTGAGGGGGAAATAGTGGGTCAGCCCCTTGGCATGGCCGGCCCAGACTCTGCGGGGCAGCAGGCCTCTCTCGATCCCGAGCTGCTCGAAGCAGGCGACCTTCTCCTCTTCGGTCGGCAGCCAGGGCAGCTCCAGATGATCCAGCACGAAGTCGAGAGACAGCAGTCGCCTCCGAGTGACTTCGAGCGAGGTCTCTGGGCGGTGGCGGGTGTGGGGGATCTCCAGCTCCCGGTA
>JAPPFQ010000649.1:0-4699 GCA_028875135.1 Acidobacteriota bacterium | reverse complement strand
CTGTTTGCCGAAGATGCGACAAATGAGCCGGCCATCAGCGACTCGTTCGTCGGCGAACGGCCGGGACGAGACCCGGCAATCGAGCAGGGCTTTGACGCATCGCCGGACGTAGAAGCGGTTGGCCCCCTTTAGGTAGAAGGCGAGCTGGTCCCGGGTGAACAGACCCGAGTGCAGGCAGACCAGGGTGATCCATTCGGCCTGTTGCCGGGGGAAGCCAACGACCTCCAGCAGTTTTTCCCGTCCCTTCAGGTGGGCAATCATGGTTTCCCTGGTCTTGGGCATGGGGTCTGCATGCCGGCAGATTCACGCTTGCTGACGGCTTTCGGCATGTCGAAGAGGGCGTTGGCCCGGGTGTTGTTTCTTGCTTGGAGGTTGGCACACTCTCTCAGAGGCTCAGCTTCTTCTGTGGAGTCGGCCCGGGGGATGTGAAATCGACGTGGGAGGGGATTCACACGGTCTTTTTCCCTATCTTCCGTGTCTTTTTCGGTCTCGGCCTCCTTGGCCAGTCCGGCGGCGCCCGCTCGGGAATCTCCGAGGCAGACGGGAGCGACCCCTGGCAAGGAATTCTCCCGGAACATCCCCGCCCGTCACGAAAACTCCGGCACAATCAGGCCCGGAGCCGGATCACCTTGGTTTGGCGCTCGGTCAAGTAGGCAGCCCAATCGTTCATCATCTTGCGCCGGCGCTCGAACATATCCGAGCGAGCATAGGCCCGTTCGGTTTGATCCCCGACAGCATGACTCAACGCTGCCTCGGCCAGATCCCGGCTTTGGCCACTATCGCTCGCCCAGCTCCTGAAACTGGACCGGAACCCATGCGGGACCGCTTGAATCCCGTTGTCCCGGAACAGCTTGGACAGCGTGTTATCGGACAACTCCAGGCCCCGGACGGAAGGAAACACCAACCCGGAGCCGTCCCGGATTTTCTCGGCCTTGGCCAGGACCTCCATCGCTGTCCCGCTCAATGGGACACGAAACGGCCGGCCAGACTTCGTCTTGCCGCCCGGAATGTTCCACTCTCGTCTCTCCATCTCGATTTCGCTCCAGCGCGCCGCCCGGACCTCGCCGGACCTCGCCGCCGTCAGGATCAGGAACTCAAGCGCCAACTTCGTCCCAATCCAAGCCCCGGAGGTACGGACCTTGGCAATCGCTTGGGCAACCTCAACATGAGGCAATGCCCGTATATGTGCCTTGCCACCGTTCTGTTTCGGCAACGCCGCGCCGATGGCTTCCACTGGATTGTCGCCCCTGTGGCCTTGCGCCTGGCTCCACTTCATTACGGCCGCGATTCGCCGTCGGACCCGCCTGGCCGTTTCCGGCTTGCTTGTCCAAATCGGCAGAAGGACGCCCATGACATCGGCAGAGCCGATATGATCGACCCGTCGGCGGCCGAGCTTCGGCAAGACATAGGCGGCCATCGTGGAACGCCAGGACGCCTCGGTCTTCGTGTTGCCCCGCCAGCCGTCCCGTTGAATCTCAATGACTCGCTCCAGCGCCTCCCGGAACAAGGGAACGCGGCCGGAATCGAACGGATCACGGCCCTCCGCGACGGCCCGCTTGTTTTCTACCGCCAGCCTTCGCGCATGGGCGAGCGTGATTTCCGGATAGCTTCCCAATCCGCGATTGGTGAGCTTGCCGTCTAAGCGAATACGCTGGGACCAGCTCCGCGAGATTCGGCCGTTGGCCGTCTTTTTGACCAGCAAAGACAAACCGGCCGAACCCCGGCCGTCACCAAACCTGCCCGGCTCCCGGATGCGCTCGACGAAACTCGGTGACAGGATGCTTGGACGCCTCATTACGTGTTCTTTCCGTGACACTCAGTTATCACTTTTTGTGATAACGATACAGGAGACGGTCCGGGATGTCAAGAGACTATTGTTTCCCATAATTATTAATGATTACAATAAGTTATGGGGACTTTATGGGACGCTACGGGACTATCTGAAACCTCATGTTGGCTCCTACCTGAGGAGCCACTTGTTCGACGAACCCGACTGGCCCCGTTGGTTGACACAACGCCCCGACGGAAGCGACCGTCGGGGCGTTGTCGTATCTGGCGTTTTTCCAAGAGTTTGAGCCACGGCGAGCCGGAGTAACCGTCTCAGCCCGCGGGTGCCGTCAGCTCTGGCCCAGCAGGCGCAGGGCGTTGTCCCTGAGCACGAGACGTTCCTCTGCGGCCGACAACTCCGCTTCCCACACGCTGCCCAGCACGAAGGCCGGCGAGATAAGGTCGAGATCGGTGCCGAAGACGACGCGCTCGGGGCCCACTGCATCGAGCGCCGAACGGTAGACATTCTGCTCCGGATAGGTGGTGCACAGATCCAGGTGGATGTTGCGGCTCCCGGCAGCCAGCTCCAGGCCGTCGAGGCCGAATCCGTGGCCGATCACGATCGGCAGTTCCGGCATCTCGCGGTCCAGTTGCCGGAACATGGCCAGCTCGTCAGCCGGCGCGGCTCGCACCTTCAGGATGTGGCCCTTGGTCGTCGCCTCGGGCGACCGCCTGAAGGTGTCCTGCGAGGGCGTGTTGTAGAACACGGGGAGCCGGCGGCGGGCGATCTCGGCGAAGAGCTTCAGCCACAGCGGCGAGTGGAAAGGCTCGTAAGTGGTACTGGGGTTCACCGTGACGTGGAGGATGTCGGGATGTTCTGCGGCGAGATCGAGCCAGCGCAACGAGTCGTCCCAGTGATGGGGGTTGGCGACGACGCTGCCGCGTAGACGGGAATGGCGTTCCACCGCGGCCAACATCTCCACATTGCCGGCATCGAGATCGTCCTTGTAGGCCGAGGTGGCGGAGACGACGCCGTACTCGATGTTGAAGCGCTCGTATTCGCGCTGCATCCCGTCGGCGCCAATACAGGTGGAAGGCTGTTCCGGCATCGTGCCGATGTGGCAGTGCAGATCGATCGCGGGCAGCGAGGGCAGGCCGGCCACCTCCGGGAGCGGCGGGGGCGGCTCTTCGGCGTCGATCTCCAGGTCGAGAAACCGGAGGGCGTTGCGGCCGAGTATGTCGGCCTTCTCCCGGGGTGCGATGTCCGCGTCAACCGCCATGTTCAGGGCGGGGCGCATCGGTCGCAGCGGCGCCATCGAGCCGTACAACAGGCGGGTGGGGCCGGCCGCCGCCAGCAACTCGACAGCGCCCGGGCTCACCTGCCAACTGGTTTCGACGTACAGGTGGTCGAACTCCTCGAGGAGCACCAGGAGCTCGCCCAGGTGGTGGTAGCTGACGCCGGCCAGAAGAACCCGGGGGCATCCCAGGCTGGCGGTCTTTTCGGCGATCTGCGTGAGTTGCCCCCGCTCGTTGCAGACGAAGATCAGTGGTTTGCCGGAGCTGTTGGCGCGCTCGAGGCCGCGAGAGAACAGCAGCGAGCCGACCGGACACGGTATCGCGGTCATGTGAAAGGCGAAGGCTGCGGCGTTGCCGGCGACCGCGCGCTCGATGGTGAGATCCAGTCGGGTTACGGCGCGCGGATCGACCACCGCCACCGGCAGAATCCGCGCATCGGCGGAAGCCAGCGACATCACGTGGTCGTTGCCGGCCACGGCATCGACCTGAATGGCGCGCATGCTCATGGTCAGGGCGCGATCGACCCCGTTCTTCGCCATGGCGGCACCGAGAGAGGCGTGTCCGATTTTGATTGGGCGGGCCGGATAGCCGCCGGCGACAGCGAAGGCATCAACAATCATGCGACCAATAACCCAATGCAGTACAGTACAAGCTGACCGATTGTCTCTTGTTGAACTCCCGTCAAACTACGAGAGAAGAAGCCACGTCTCCGAGGAGGACTTGATGGTGGAGATCACGCTTTCGATAGATTCACTGTAACGACGGAACATGAGCAGTGCAACAACTACGGCGCCGGCTAGGGAGCCGGCTGCCGCGACTCATTGCCGCTTGGGCAGGAATCGGGGGCGTTGTTGATAAACTGCAATTACCGGGCTTGCCCAGGTTGGCGACGGCGCCATTATCAATGGTATATTGGGGTTCTGAAAGGAGAGACGAAATGACTTCCAACCAAACTTGGTGGCCGGATCAGCTGAATCTGAAGATACTCCGCCAAAACTCCTCCCTGTCCGATCCGATGGGCACGGATTTCGACTACGCCGAGGCGGTCAAGACCCTTGACGTCGATGCGCTGAAGCAGGACATCGAGCAGGTGATGACGACCTCGCAAGACTGGTGGCCGGCCGACTACGGCCACTACGGACCGCTCTTCATCCGCATGACGTGGCACGCCGCGGGCACCTACCGCATCAGCGACGGGCGGGGTGGTGGAGGTTCCGGCTATCAGCGCTTTGCGCCCCTCAACAGTTGGCCCGACAACGCGAGCCTGGACAAGGCGCGCCGCTTGCTCTGGCCGGTCAAGCAGAAGTACGGGCGGAAACTCTCGTGGGCCGACCTGCTCATCTTCGCCGGCAACTGCGCCCTGGAGTCGATGGGATTCAAGACCTTCGGTTTCGGTTTCGGCCGCCCGGACGTCTGGGAGGCTGACGAGACGGACTGGGGCTCCGAGACGACCTGGCTCGACGATCAACGCCACGACGCTGGGGGAGACCTCCAGGGACCCTTGGGCGCCGACCACATGGGCCTGATTTACGTAAACCCGGAGGGGCCGAACGGCAACCCCGACCCGGTCGCTGCGGCACGGTACATTCGCCAGACGTTCAAACGCATGGCGATGAATGACGAGGAGACGGTTGCG
>JAPPFQ010000328.1 GCA_028875135.1 Acidobacteriota bacterium | reverse complement strand
GCCTGGGCGGTATGAGCAATCCGAGGCCTGAGCTTTTCCGACCTGGCCCCGGAGAACTCGGCTCGGTACAACGCCATTCCACCCATGCCGAGCAGGGGCAGAATGGCAATCCCGAGCAGGACAATGCCCATGCCTCCCAGCCAGTGGGAAAAGCACCTCCAGAATTGCAGGTCCCTGGGAAGGCTCTCGACATCCTTGAGAATGGTTGCGCCACTCGCCGTAAACCCGGAGGTGGCTTCAAAGAGAGCGTCGGTGAAACTGGTGAAGTAGGCAGGAGAAAAGTAGAAGGGCAGAGCGCCGAAAACGCTCACCGCCAGCCAAATGGAAAAGACCAGCAGCAGCCCCTCCCGTCGGTTCAAGTCCGTGGCGGGGCGGGGGAGACTAAAGAAAAGGGCGCTGCCGGTTCCGACGGTGATGGCGGCGGCGTAGGCCAGCGGAGCCGGACCGCCATGACTCCAAAGGCTGAAAGCCAGGGCAACCAGTTGGGTGGCGCCGAGAGCCAGCAGGAACTGGCCCAGGATATAACCGAGGGCAGCGGGCCGTATCACACCCATTCCCTTCGGGCATCTGCCAGGAAGGCGGACTCAAGCAGCGGAACGGTACTCTCCAGGGTACAGAAGATGACCCGGTCTCCCGCCTGAATGGTGGCTTCGCCTCTTGGGACCACCACCTCGCCGTTGGGTCGAGCGATGGCGCCAACGATGGCGCCACGGGGAAGGCGAACCTCTCTCAAGCGTCGGCCGACGTACTTGGAGCCCTCGGCCGCAATCAACTCGATCGCCTCGGCCTCCTCCTCGCGAAACGTGGTCACCGAAAGCACTCTCCCCTTGCGCACAAACTGGAGAATTCGGTCGACCGCCGCCAGGCGGGGACTGACGGTCGTATTGATGCCGAGACGCTGCGCCATGGGGAGGTAGTTCAGTCGATTGATGAGGGCCACCACTTTTTTTGCGCCCAGTTTTCGAGCCAGCAGAGAAGCAATGAGGTTGTCCTCGTCATCGTTGGTCATGGCCAGGAACGCTCCCGCGCCCTTGATGTTCTCCTCCGCCAGGATCGTTTCGTCCGTGCCGTCCGCGTGGAGGACCACCGTCTTGCGAAGTATCTGGGCAATCCTTTCGCAACGGGCGATGTCCCGCTCGAAGAGCTTTACCGACACGCCCTGGGGCTCCAGCAACTCGGCGACCCGAATGCCGACCTGCTTGCCCCCAAGAATGTAGACCCGATCGAGCGACTCCTGTGTTTGAAGCCCCATGAATTGACACACGCGCTTCAGTTCGTCGGCAGTGGTGACGATGTAGACATGGTCTCCGGGATTCAACACCTCGGCCCCATGAGGAACGATGACCTGTTGCCCCCGGAAGATCAGGGCGATCATGGAATTCTTGGGAGGCCCGGCGCGATCCAGGTCCTCGACCGTCTTGTAGGCAACCCAGCTCTTCTCGTCGATATTCATTCCAAAGAGTTTCACCCGGCCCTCGGCAAAGTCGATCACGTCGGAGACGCCGGGCAGGCGAACCACTCGCAGGATGCGATCGGCGATCTCGGTCTCCGGGTGAATGATCAGGTCGATGTGCAGTCCGGCTCTCTGGAGTATCCTCCTCCAGTAGTTGACTTCGTGCGTGCGGAGCCGCGCCACCTTGAACTTCACGTCCGACTCCACCGAAGCAATCAGGCATGCCAGGACGTTGATCTGATCCTCGCTGGTCAGCGCAATCAGCATTTCGGCGTTGCGAATATCCGCCTCGTGCAGGACGCGTATGCTGGCGGCATTGCCCTGAATCACCTTGGCGTCCAGCGTTTCCTCCAGTTGATGGCAGCGCTCAGGGTTCTGCTCCACCAACACCACCTCGTTACCCTCGCGTATCAGACGCGTGGCAACGAGCGAAGCGGCCTGTCCGCCCCCGGCAATCAGGATCCTCATGGCCTTGCGAAATGTCTTTGAAAGATAACCAGCAACGAGAAGTCTGTCCGGCTGGAGTCGAACACGGCTATCCAATATTGGAAGGTGGCTTTACAGCCTGAATATATATTGAGGAATGCCGGCGAGGAATGTCAAGGACTGTCGGCAGAGACTAATCTGCCGGTCATCGCTAAAGGCGGATGTTGTAAAGATAGGTGAACTGGAGGGTGAGACGATCCTTCTTGAAGGCGTCGGGAAAGTTGGGCAACGGCTCCGAAAGCTTCAGGGAGGAAATAGCTGCCCTGTCGTAGGGCGAAAAATTGGAACTGCGCACGATTTCCAGATCTTCCAGACTGCCGTTTCTGCGCACGTCGAACACAATTACCACAACCCCTTTGAGTCCGCTACGGTACACCTGGGGAATCACCGAGTACCAGTTGTTGCGAACCCTGAAATAGACCGCCGTCAACCAGGGTCCGAAGTTCACCCCTTGCGTGTCCGAGAGGATGGTGGGACGCTCGACCGAGAAGTCCGGCTGGCGCCGGCCGAAGTCGGCACCCGCTCGACCTTCGCCCGAGCCTACCCTGTTTTGCCGGCTACTGATGCCACGCCCTACCTCGGAACCCGGCGCCGTCCCTCCCGGGAGCCGCAGACCGGCATAGAGGTCCTTCAGATCGGACTTGAGATCCCTCTCTTTCCGGGTGGCCACAAAGGGGCTGGTTGACTCGATATTCCCGGTTTCCTTTGGGCTGCGCGCCACGGCCTGCCCATCGGCTTCCTCGCGCAACGACGGTTGAGGGTCGGGAGGTACCGGCTCTGAGGGTCGGGGAGCCGAGGAACCGGGCTTGGGGTCCGGAGGCTCGGACTGTGCGGCGGTTTCGGGTTTTTCAGCCGGCCTCGGTCCAGGTTCGGGTGCAGGGACCCGGAGAGCCTCCGGGTTGACCTCGGGGGGTGGGGGCTGAAGCATCCGCTCACTCTCAGGGACCCTCGGCCTGACCGGAGGAGGCGCTTTCAGGACTTCTTCATACTCCCTGGGGAGAGCCAGAAACCCTAGCCGTTCGGCGTTGTCCCGATCCCCGGGGTCGGGGGGATCGGGTTGTGGCAGGATGTCGGGACCCAATGCCACCCAGAGGACAACCAACAGGTGAGCCACGAGCGACATCAGAAAGGCTTCACGCGTGCTCTGACCGGAGTTCTCCCCGGAACCCGGCGAGAACATCCAAGGCAGTTCGTCCCTCTTCATGATTCGGAACTTGATTCCGACAACGGCCGCCTGGGAGACAGCGAAAGCCTGTTGGCGTGCTCCTGGATCTCTATGGTCACCCGATGAGCCAGGGCCAGGGCCGCCCTGCTGCTTTCGGCCGAGACCGCCGGCGGCCTCCTGCTACGAACGGATTCCACGAATGATTCCAATTCTGCCTTGAGCGGTTCCGTCCTTGCCGTCTCGATCCTGCGAGGCAGAATGAGGGGCGGCTCTCCCGCCGGTCGATTATCGACACACAGCACCACCACGTCCAGCCGCGAGAAGTCCAGGGATAAGTATTGGTTTTTATGAAAGAAGCGTAGCTTTCGAACCTTTTCGGTACTCACCCGGCTGGCGGTTACGTTGGCGACACAGCCATTGGCGAATTCCAACCTGGCGTTGGCGATATCCACCTTGTCCGTCAAAATGGGCAGTCCGACGGCACTCACCCGTTCCACGGGGCTTCCAACGAAATCCAGAACCAGGTCCAGGTCGTGAATCATCAGGTCGGAAACCACGTCGATATCCAGACTGCGCGCGGCAAAGACCCCCAGACGATGCACTTCGAAAAAAAGGGGAGTCGTCAATAACGTTCGGGCTGCCACCACCGCGGGATTGAAGCGCTCCAGGTGACCGACTTGCAGGATGCGGCGGTGCCGATTTGCTGCCTCGATCAAGGCATCGGCCTCCGCCAGCGAGGAGGCGATCGGCTTCTCCACCAACACGTCCACTCCCCTGGTCAGGAGGTCGATGCCGATCGATGCATGCTCGCGCGTGGGAGTGGCCAGACTTACGGCGGAGACTCTGTCCGATAGCGCCCGGTGACTGTCATAAGCCCGCGTGGAAAACTCGGCGGCAACCGCCCGGGCCGTCTCCATGTTCTTGTCCACCACTCCAACGAGCTCAACGTCTGCCAGTTGCGAGAGAACCCTGACATGCTGTCTTCCGAGATAGCCCGTCCCGATGACCGCCGCCTTGACCTTTTCCATAGGCAAATCCACTCGACTTCATCAAGCCCGCAGGCTCGTCTAACTCTGGGGATCGAAGGCAACGATGGCAATTCGATGCCGATCGGCAATTCCTATCAGTTCCGTTCGATCCAGGAGCAGCGTTTTGTGCGCGTCAATGGCCAATGCCGACGCACGGACCTCGGCCATCAATCGAAGGGTAGGAACGCCGACAACCGGCACGTCAAAGCGCATGTCCTGCCGGGGCTTGCTGACCTTGATCACCGTGACCGGCTGATTGCCGGTAAGGCCGGCCGCCCGGCGAATGGTGGCGTCGGTTCCCTCCATGGCCTCGACCGCCACACAGGCCTGGTCCCTGACCACCACGGATTGACCGATATCCATTCGAGCCATCTCCCTGGCGATCCGCCGGCCGTAGCGAATGTCCTTGAGCTCCGAATCGCTGGGAGACCGGCGGGTCAGCACCCCAGGCCCGGGAATCAGCGGCTTCAGGAAAGCAGTGGAATCGATCAATTGAATCCCTTCCTGCTCCAGGACATCGGCAACCCCCCCAATCAAGGAGTCGGTGTTTCTGGAACCCAGGCTCATCAAGAGTTTCAAGAGCCTTCGGTCCGGCACGATCGAGCTGAAGATCTGCTTGTGCTGAACCTGCCCTGCCATCAAAGCCTGCTCTACCCCTTCCTGTTTCAAGAGTTCAATGAGTTTCCCAAGCTGTCCCAGGCTTATCCAATGGGTCCGGTAACCCAAGTCGGCAATGCGCGGAAAGGCTTCTTCCTTGATGGCTACCACGACCACATCCACGCCCAGGCTGCGCGCGGCCTCGAGCACCAGGAAGGGAAACTGGCCATTGCCGGCAATGAGGCCGTAGCGGCGCCGGTTCTGCAGAACGACTTGCTCTTGGGAATCCTTCGAGTCCGAGGCACTGTCCGGGACTCGCTGGTTGCGGGACATTGGATTCACGGACAGCCGTTCCACGGCTCAGAGCGCAATTGGGCCCAAGGGTTCCGGGGATCGGGAAGGAGCGTCAAACACCGGGCGCTCACTTGATGATCCCGCGGTCGCTGGTCTCAATGAAATCGATCAGCGCCTGCACTTCCGGGCGGCCGGAGAGTTCCTGCTTGAGTTGATCCAAGGCCTGGGAGGTGTTGAGTCCGGATTGCAAAAGCACCCGGTAGGCGGCGCGAATGGTCCTGATGGAATCGGCCGAAAAACCGCGACGCTCCAGGCCGATGACGTTGACGCCATAATTCTTGGCCTCCCTGGCGCTCACCGTCTTGGAATAGGGAAGGACGTCCTTGGTGATGACGGAGTAACCGCCGACAAATCCGTAAACGCCCACCCTGCAAAATTGGTGAACCCCCGAAAAAGCGCCCACGGTGGCAT
>JAPPFQ010000386.1 GCA_028875135.1 Acidobacteriota bacterium | reverse complement strand
GTGGTTGAGTGAAATTTCGGGGAAACTTTCACCGACCTCGGCCACCACCCGGCGCCACAACTGCGACGATTCCAGGACGTTGGCCTTGTCGACCGACGTCACCCGGCCTCGCCGCTTTCCGGCAGCCTCGAAAGCGACCCTGGCGATCCGCTCGATCTCGGAAGTTCGATAGATCAGGGTATTGATTCCGACTTCCTGTCCGTTGCTCTTCGAGATTCCGCGGGGCTCACCGAAATAGATGCCGCCCGTCAGTTCTCGCACGATCAAGAGATCCACTCCCCTGACGATCTCGGGTTTCAGGCTGGAGGCCCCTGCCAACGTGGGATAGACATGGGCCGGCCGGAGATTGGCGAAGAGCCCCAGGCCGGCGCGCAGTCCCAGAATTCCCTTTTCCGGCTTCAGCTCGGGAGGATTGTCATCCCATTGGGGACCGCCCACGGCTCCCAGCAGGACGGCATGGCTCCGCTTGCAAAGTTCCAGGGTGGATTCGGGCAGGGGGACGCCGGTAGCATCCAGCGCGCTGCCTCCGGCCAGGGCCTCTTCGGTCTGGATGCAGTGGCCGTACCGGGCTGCGATCTTCTCGATCACCAGCAAGGCCTGGGCCATGACCTCCTTCCCGATCCCGTCACCGGGGATTACCGCGACCCGCTTCTCACCCTTGGATCCCATGGATTCTCCCTGCCACTTTTCTTTTGAGGGCTTTTACGCCTGGGGTACCGGCTGCTTTTGCTTGACCTGCTTGCGGGCCGCCGCCGATTCCCTGGCATGGATGGTCTTGTTGACGGCGTTGAGGTAGGCGCGGGCGCTGGCGTCCACCAGGTCGGAGCTGGCCGCCTTGCCGGTAAAGTGCTGGTCTTCGAAATGCACGTGCACGAAGACTTCGCCCACGGCGTCCTTGCCGCTGCTGACGGAACGCACGGAATAGTCCAGCAACCTGCCGGGCACCCCGGTGATCTGGTCGATGGCCCTGTAGGTGGCTTCGACGGGACCGCAGCCTAAAGCGGTGTCCACGAAGAACTCGTTGTCCTTGCTCAGCTTTACCGTCGCCGAAGCCAGCACCTGGTTGCCGCCCGTGGCATGGACGTACTTCAAGGCGTAGCGCTCGGGAATCATGCGTATGCCGTCGTGAATGATGGCCAGCAGGTCCTCGTCATAGATGTTCTTCTTCTTGTCGGCCAGCTTGGTGAAGAGCATGTAGGCCCGGTCGAGTTCCTTCTTGTCCAGGGTGTAGCCCAGGTCCATGTAGCGCTTGGAAAGCGCATGCCTCCCCGAATGCTTGCCCAGCACCAGGTTGCTGGTGGGAACCCCCACCGACTGCGGGGTCATGATCTCGTAAGTCAGGGCCTGCTTGAGCACCCCGTCCTGATGGATCCCCGCCTCGTGGGCAAAGGCGTTCTTGCCCACCACCGCCTTGTTGGCCTGGACCATCATTCCCGTCAGGTTGGAAAGCAGGTGGCTGGTCTTGTAGATCTGCTCTGCCTGAATTCCGGTGCTGAAACCCAGGTGCTCGCGGCGCACCCGCAGCGCCATCACGATCTCTTCAAGGGAGGCGTTGCCGGCTCTCTCGCCGATCCCGTTGATGGTGCACTCCACCTGCCGGGCTCCGGCCCTGATTGCGGCCAGGGAGTTGGCCACCGCCAACCCCAGGTCGTTGTGGCAATGGCAGCTCAGGCGCGCCCGGTCCATATTGGGCACCTTTTCGCGCAGCACGCTGAAGATCCGTCCGAACTCTTCCGGGACACAATATCCCACGGTATCGGGGATGTTGATGATGGTCGCGCCTTCAGCGATTGCCGCCTCCACGACCTGGCAGAGGTAGTCCAGGTCGCTACGCCCCGCGTCCTCGGCGGAGAACTCCACCTCGTCACAGAGAGACCGGGCCAACCGGACGGCATTGACCGTGTCCTCCAGGACCTGATCCCGGGAACGCTTGAGCTTGAACTTCAGATGGATATCGGAGGTGGCGATGAAGGTGTGAATTCTCGGCTTGGCGGCAATGTCCAGAGCCTCCCAGCACCGGCGGATGTCCTTTTCCATGGCCCGGGCCAGTCCGGCCACCGTCACCGATCGGATCTCCCTGGCGATCTGGCGCACCGACTCGAAATCGCCGTCCGAGGCGATGGGAAACCCGGCTTCCATCACATCCACCCGGAGGGCTTCCAACTGGTGAGCTAGCTTGAGCTTCTCCTCCAGGTTCATGCTGCAACCGGGAGACTGTTCCCCGTCCCTCAAGGTCGTGTCGAAAATATGAATGGTGTCTTCCATCGATTTCCCCCTGGTCCTGCTCACCTGCCGAAGCCGCAGGGCGCGAGCTCCGCTCAAAGGGTTCAGGCCTCAACCCGAAGAGACCTGCTACCACATAGTTTGAGCTCAGCCGCCAGAACATTCAAGAAAAAGGAGACATCGGTCACGATTCCGATGGCCTGCTTGCTTCCCCGATTGCCCAGCTTGAGGGGAGTGGCTTCGTTGATGTCGACGCATACGGTCTTGACGCTGCTCTTCAGGACATTGCCCACGGCGATGCTGTGGAGCGTCGAGGCCAGCATCAGCACCACCGCGACTCCCTCCAGGGCGTCGATGTACTCCCGTTGCGCCTCCACGCAGTCGGTGACCACATCCACCAGGGGGCCGTCGTCCCTGATGGATCCGGCCAGGACCGTCCGAATGCCCCGCTTGACGCACTCGTACATCAGGCCCGCCGTCAGAACTCCCTTCTCGACGGCGCTCTCAATGCCGCCGACCCGATTGATCTCGTTTATGGCCCAGATGTGGTTGCGATGCCCGCCGTCTACGGCCTTGCCGCTCTCCTGGTGAATCCCCAGCGAGGTGTTCAGAAACGCCTTCTCGATATCGTGGGCGGCAAAGGCATTGCCGGTGAGCACCACGTCCACGTAGCCCATCCGGATCACTTCCTTCAGGTAGCCGTCCGCGCCCGAATGGATCACCGCCGGGCCCGGGACAATGGCGATCCGGTCTCCCGCCCTCTTGGCTGCGTCGATCTCCCTGGCGATCTGGGAAATCAGTATCCCCTTGTTGATTTCGGCGCTGGCGTCGTTGGACATGAAGTCGAATACCGAGTACTCGCGGCTTCGTTCCTGGGGCTTGACTCGAATCCCCTGGCGTCCGGTGACGATGCGGTCTCCCGCCCTCACCCCGCTGATCTTCTTGGTAATGGCCTGCCGGCCCGTCCAGACGATGACGGCATCCATCTTCTGGTTGACGACCGGCTGCCATTCCCCCCGGACCTTGATGAAGGTGTCGAAGTTGGTGGTGGAATAGAACTCCCGGGGCAGGATGCCGTCCCGCTCGGCCGCGACCAGGCGGCAATCCTCCCGATCGATGATGGCGCCGAAATCTTCCAGGGCGGCCAGGATGTCCTGCAACTGCTGCTGACTCCGGGCCTTCACCATGAGCCAGGCCCGGGAGGTTTCCTGGTTGTTCCTTCCGATCTCGAAGCGCAGGACTTCGAACTGGCCCTCCATTTCGATGATCTTGTCGAAGGCGTACTTCAGGATTCCCGAATCGATCAGATGACCTTCGATCTCGATTTCTTCCTGGAACTGAACCATGGATGGTTCCCAATAGTGGATAGTGGATAGTGATCAGTGGTTAGTTGATCAGATCCATGCGTTATGCTCGTTGTTGATCTCGGCACAGTCCCGTAAATGGGTGCGACCAGCTCACAGGCGCCTGCTAGCTCCCGAAACGCTTCACTAAACACTGATCACTGACAACTGATCACCGACCACTGCCTCATCCGTCCGTCTTATTCATCCAGCTCATCATGTCCCTCAGGCCCTTGCCCACCTGCTCGATGGGGTGCTCGGCCTCCCGGCGCCGATTGGCGTTCATGGAAGCCCGCCCCGACTGGTTCTCGAGGATGAATTCCCGAGCAAAATTGCCGTTGCAGACATTTTCCAGGATTTCTTGCATGGATTCCCGCACGTGCTTATCGACGATCTGCGGTCCCCGCGTGTAGTCGCCGTACTCGGCGGTGTCGCTGATGGAGTAGCGCATGTAGGACAAGCCGCCTTGATACATGAGGTCCACGATTAACTTCATCTCGTGAAGACATTCAAAATAAGCTACTTCCGGTTGGTAGCCGGCTTTGATCAGCGTCTCGAATCCGGCTTTGACCAAGGCGGAAGTGCCGCCGCAGAGGACGGCCTGCTCGCCGAAGAGGTCGGTCTCGGTCTCCTCCTTGAAGGTGGTCTCGATCACCCCTGCCCGGGCCGCGCCGATTCCCTTGGCGTAGGCCAGCGCCACGTCGAGGGCATGGCCGGAAGCGTCCTGCTCGATGGCGACCAGGGCCGGAACCCCCGCTCCCTCCTGGTAGACCTGGCGGACCATGTGTCCGGGACCCTTGGGAGCGATCATGGAGACATCCACCTCCGCAGGCGGCACCACTTGACTGAAATGAATGTTGAACCCGTGGCTGAACATCAGCGTCTTGCCCGCCGACATGTGCGGCTTGATGGAGGCCTCGAACACCGCCCGCTGCGTCTGGTCGGGGACCAGGATCATGATCACCTGGGACTGGGCCGAAGCCTCTTCCACCGTGGCCACCTGGAGGCCTTCGCCCTCGGCCTTGGCCCAGGAGCGGCTTCCCTCATAGAGTCCGACCACCACCTCCAGCCCGCTGTCTCTGAGATTCAGGGCATGGGCGTGTCCCTGACTGCCGTAGCCGATAATGGCAATTTTCTTTTCCTTCAGGTGAGCCAGATCTGCATCTTCATCGTGGTAAACTTTCGCCATTGACGCGTCCTCGCTTGGATATGGATTGGGTCCGGAAACCGCTTCAGGGGCCTCGATTTCCTGCTGGTTGCAGCCCCGGTTCCGGCCCATGTTACACCAAGCCATCGCTTGCCTTCAAAAAACTCGGTAGCGCCTCGGTTTGTCCGGGTCCACGGTTGCGACGGGAGATTCTCATGGAATTCTGGGCCCTCATTGTGGCAGTGGTGGTATCGATCCTCGTCTTTTCCTACGAGAGCATAATCATGGAAATGATCGCATGGGCCTGGCATAAATGGCAGGATAGGAAAGACCGAAAGGCCGAGGAATCCAACTGACTGCGCAGGTGCCGCCTTGCAACCCTTTACGCTCTCTCTGCTAGCCACCCTCCCCATCGTTGCCGTAGCCCTGCTGCTGGTGCTGCTGCGGTGGCCGGCCCGGCGGGCCATGCCCATCGCCTACCTGGTGACCGCGGCACTGGGCCTGCTGGTCTGGCAAGTACCGGCGCGGCAGGTGGCCGCCGCCTCCATCAACGGCCTGGTGGTTGCCGCCACCCTGCTCTACATCATCTTTGGAGCCATCCTGCTGCTCAACACTCTGCGGCAAAGCGGCGCCATTCAGGCCATCCGAAGCGGCTTCACCCATGTGACCCCCGATCGGCGGATTCAGGTGGTGATCATCGCCTGGTTGTTCGGCACTTTCATCGAAGGCGCTGCCGGCTTCGGGACGCCGGCGGCCATCGCCGTCCCTCTGCTGGTGGGACTGGGGTTCCCGGC
>JAPPFQ010000236.1 GCA_028875135.1 Acidobacteriota bacterium | reverse complement strand
TTCCTGGATGGCGTAGACAAAGGGAAACAGCTCCAGCTTGCGCGTCGAGCCGCTGGAAAACCAGTACATCTGGAAATGGTGCGACCCCGTGGTCAGGACGATGCGCCTCTTGATGCGCCCCATGGACGGGTGGGGCATATCCGCCCATATCCGATCCCCTTCCCGCTTCAAATGGTAGGTCTGGCCTTCCAGCTTCAACTCCACCTGCGTGATGGGTATAGCCAGAGCTTCCGGGGTCGCGACCTGGGTCATGGTCCGATGGTAGGAGGCATGCCAACTGGCGTGGTTCTCCGGATGGCAGCTGCGGCACTCCGAAGATGAGACGTATCCGTAGTCCAGTACCTGTACCGGCCGACCCTGTTCCTGAACCGGGGCATCCCGGGCCAGGGACGTTGTCGGCCCCAGCAGGGACAGCAGCGTCATCATTAGAAGAATGACTGCCATGAGACTCTGGTTTCGGGGGCTTCACGCCATCAGGCGCCCCGGTCATGCGCCCAGGCGAGCTGCGGCAGGTACTCGCCAAACTTCCACTATGGCGATTATGGCACACTGTTCCGGCCGGGCCCAAGAGAAGCGGTAGGGGCGAAACGGGTCCCCAACGGGAGACCGAAGTCTTGAGTAGAGGGTGTGGGATACGACCCCGGGTTGCCACCCGGGGCTACCCTGAGCCGCTGCTACGCAGCTCTATAAGGATGGCCTGTACGGGGCATCTCGCCAGGTTACCGACTCCGACCGCAGCTTCGCAGCTCTCCCATAACCCACGACAGTGCGGGGGAATAGGATTTTTCAATTGATTATTTCCTGGTGGCTGGGCGGTTCACGTCCCCAAGCCGCAGTTCCGACGCCACGCTCAAGAGGGCCCGCCGGGCTTCCGCTCCGCTGGCGTAGCCGGACTTGCGCAGTCGGGCAAGGCTCACGTGGGCGCCTTCGTTGCGCCCCCCGCTTCCGAACCACCACACTCCCCGGGGCTTGAATCTTCGAATGTCCTCCAGGTCCATCCGCCAACTGCGCTCCAGGGGAATCGGCAGAGGCCACTCGTTTCCCCAGGTCATGACGCCTCGGGGCAGATAAAACACCTGGAGCCCCTCGTGCTTGGGGTGATCGATGCAGAGGTCCATCATGCCGTAGCGGTGGTCCCACTTGTCGTACTCGTAGGTGGTGGCGACCCAGTGGGGAAAGCGCGCGTGGAACCGCTTCAGATTGACGGCCTGACCCAGGGCGTAGGATGACGAGCCCGTTTCGCAGATCGTCGACAGGTCCCCCCGAAACCCCTTGGCCCGCACGGCATCCTCAACCGCCCGGAGCACCCGCAGGCGGGAATCGGTGGTGTAGTCGCGCCAGTCGGGCACGTCGAAAGACCGGGGATTGAACGGGTGGCCCAGTTCCGCAAATGGCGGTCTTCCGTTCTCCCGGGCCCATCGATCATAGAGGGGGATTCGGCGGGGGTTCTCCACTCCTGCCCCTTCAAGCTCCACCTCCAGGCCTCCGGCGCCCGGAAACAGCTCCACCAGTTCCTCGTAGATCTGCACGATCCGCTCGGTGATGCCGGGAGTGTCCGTGTCGTATAGCCCCACCTCGACCGGCAGATCGAACCCGCTCAACCGGGTGTAGGTTCGGTAGGGATCGGCTCGAAACCTGGAGGTGTCGAAATAGGTCACGGCGCCTCCCAGCCAGACCTTGATCCCCCGCTTGCCCGCCTCCTCGATGGCCCGCTGCAGCAGGGAGTTGTCGGAGGCGATGACCGGGTTGTCGGGAGACTGGTCCTGAAAAGGGAGGCGGGACCGGTAACCGGTGGTCAGCCACTTCACGTAAATCATCAGGGAGTTCATGCCTGCCCCGGCCATGTCGTCGAGCAGAGAAAGGTAGTCATCCTGCGCGTAGGACTCCATGCCTCCGGCCCCCGGGGTGGTGTAGTCCCAAAAGCCGTGCTCCTTCAAGAAGCCATCCTGATTGGCGGTGGCTTCCCGGCCTTCCCCTGTCCGGGCAAACAGCAATGCCGGGGCGGTGGTCGAAGCAGCCAGGAACTCTCTGCGTTTCATGGGAGCCTTCCGATTCTCCTTACGGCAGGTGGCAGGCCGCGCAGCTCTCCTCGAAGGTGTGGCAGGTAAAGCAGGAGCGCAACTGCAGGGTGGCCAGGTCGGCGTGGGCCCCGGCCTTGAACAGTCCAAGCGGAAGGTGGCTTCTGGGAACCTGGTTGTGGCATCGCGAACAGGTGTCGGCCGTGTGACAGACAGCGCAGGCCTGGCGATCCAGAGCCGCCTGCTTGCCGTGTATGGCATCCCGCCAGCGCGGCGTGTGGGACAGGGGCCGCATCACCTGGTGGCAAGCCGCGCAATCCCCTCCCCGGCGAACGGCAGGGGAAACATGGGTGTGGCAAACGAAGCACTTGGCGTTCCCGGCCGAGGCTTCCTCCTGGTGGTGTCTGCGGAAAGTGGCGCTGTGGGACAGGGGCTTGACAGTGCGGCTGTGGCTGGCGGGCAGGACCCCTTCCCGAGGCTCGAGGTGGCAGGCTTGGCAATCCTCCATCCTGAAATGGGACACCAACTCCTGCTGCCCGTCGTGGCAGGCCACACAGTCCAGGATTTCCGGGTGGCTGAGATCCGCCAGGCGCTGACTCTGGGGGATCTGGTAGTGGCAGGTGACGCACGAGACGGGTTCGGCCTCATCCGATCGCAGATGGGGCAGATGGGCGAACTTCAGGTTCACTGCCGGCCCCGGGGCGTGGTGAGATCCCGTCAGCCGCCGCTCCTTGCTGAAGCCCGGGTTGGCCCGCTCGGCGGCACCGTGGCACTGGCTGCAGTCTGCGCTGGTGGAACGGGCCGTGAGGTTGGGCAGGATGTCGGGCCTGGCATGGCAGGCGGCGCATTCAGTGTGGCCCGGAAACCCGGCGAAAACCCCCTCTCCCTCAAACTTGTGGCAAAAGGTGCAATCGGCGCGAAACCCTGTAGCCGGATTCAGGCGCTCTTCCTTGTCCAGGTGCTGTGCATGGGAGAACTGGAACAGGAGCGCCTGCGGCTTGCCGAACTCGGGATAGGGCCGCAGGTCGTCCGAGCCCGTGGGCTGCAAGGAGGCATGGCACTCCTGGCAAAGGCCAACCCCGGGTTGGCCCCGAAAGTCCTCCTGGTGACAGGAGACGCATCGAGCGTGGCCCGGACGGGCCAGCACCACCGATTCCGGTTGCATCGGCACATGGCAGTCACTGCATTCCAGGCCCAGTTGACCTACGTGGTGCTCATGCAATTGATAGTCGGCCGGAGGGGCTCCGGGCTCTTTTCCGCCGACCTGTTCGGCAGCCAGGGCCGCTGCAACAGCGGTCAGCAGCACACCACCGATGAGTCGAGACCGGCGCTTTCTCCTGGCGATGAATGCAAGCGTTTCCAAGTGTCTCCGGCTTATTTTGCTGGTCGGGATTCCGGTCGCACTATCTTCTCCGGACAGTCAGAGACTCCAGTCCAATCCCATGCGATAGGTTTGGAATCGTTGCAGGCTGGGCCTGAAGATGGTGAAGTCCTCATCCAGCCCGTAACGAAAGTATAGGCGGGTGCGCTGATCCAGCCGAAACCAGGCCCCGCCGATGCCGCCCAGAACCCGGGCTTTGTCTATGAAAAAGAATCGATTCTGCAAGTCGATCTCTCGATGGTAGCCCCCGGCGGTGAGCCCAAGCCGATCCTCGCCGAAAGAGCGGCTGACCTCAATGCTGATGTCCCGTGTGCGAGTCTCACCGGCGTTGCGCACATCGTCGAAGCCTTGGGCCCCAAGCGGGCTGGGACGATCGGTGCGGCGGCGGTGAAGCTCCAGCAGCACGGTTGTTCGTCGCAGAGGGAACAGCCTGAGATGGGTTCGATAGTCCTCGAACGAGGTGTCGAAGGGACCGGCATCGCTCTCCCGGTTCAAGCGGCGCACCCAAACGGCTCCCCCCACCGTGGCCGCCTCGAAAATCCGGCGGTGGGCCTCGACGGAATACTGTCGGTGGGGCGAAATGACGCCGAAGTTCAGTCTTCTCAGGCGATTGAAGGAATCTCCGTCTCTGACCCAAAGGGTATAGTCGTAGATGAAGTCGTGTTCCGACAGTTTCTGGGCAAAAGCGAACCGTGCTCCCGTAAGCCCGTCGGCAGGCAGGTAACTCAGTTGAGCGCCGAAGTCGACCGGCCTGGAACCTACCGATTTGTAGTGAGCCCCCACGATCCAGGAGGGCTCCAATGGCTGGCGAAAAACCAGCCGGTGGATCCCTCTGACATGGAACAGGCCCTGGTACTCGAAGCTGCCGCCTCCCGGCAGCCGGAAACCGAGGCTCCCGCCGCCGATGGCCCGCTGCCGTGGGTTGGAGTAGTAGGTGAAGCGCCGTCCTCCGAATAGGCTTACCCGGTACTTCGGGCGATCCAGGGCAAACGAGAATCCGTCCACCGTCGCCATCTCGGCCCCGAAAATGTTCTGCCGACCCAGGCGCAGGGTCGAATCGGAAAGAGTCCCCTGCCGGGTCAGCCCGTTCAGCTCAACCACACCGGTGGTCAGCTCAAACAACCGATTCCGGGGAAAGGTATTCAGCACCGATCGAGCGGGAGAACCGATGTCGAGGGCCGAAAGGTCCTGGCGATAGCGGAGGGAAAAGTTGGTGTTGATTCGCGGTGAGAGCCAACCTCGGGTTCCCCAGTTCATTGACGAGTAGAAATGGCCGGAGTGAGGCTGAAAGGCGCCGGGAAAGGGAATGGCCGTGGGATCGGCCACCGGTCCCGGTTCACGGTCGACGACGCCGGTCAGGGTGGGCCGGCCGCTGAAGGTGGCCTGCTGGTGAACATATTCGGAACGGGTGTTATAGAAAAAATGGTCGGCAAAATCCCGAGCGGCGTTCTTGGGAGCCGGAGGTTCCGGGGAAGCCAGGAGGCTCTCGGTTCCTTTGCGGGCAGGATTGCCCAACAGGTCGTTCCAGGCGTCTTCGATGGTGAGCCGGGAGGACTGGGAGTAGGCAACCAGGCAAAGGCCGACCACGGCGGCAGGCAATGTGACATAGCGGAGCGCCATGCTGGCTCACCAGACCTTTCACTCGCCCGCCGACGGACCCAGGCGTGCTCTCAATTGCTCCATGCGTCGTTGGGCCAGGGGAATCCTCCAGGGGTAGACATCGCTGTGCCAACGGGTGGCCTTGAGATACTGATCGAGCGCGAACAATGCCTCCGGATGGTTGTTCAACTTCTCCTGAATCCTTGCCAATTTCCAATGGGCATGGGCATTGTTGGCCTCGTCACCCGTCAGGCGACGGGTCAGCTCGGTGACGGGCGAAAGGGCCAGCTCGGCACTCAGCGCACGGACCGCTTGCAGATAAAAGGCTTCCTTGTCCTCGGGATCAGAGGCCCCGTCCCCCAGTATTTCGTAGGCTTCGCCAATGAGCGCGTTCACCTCCAGCCGCTGGGGATCGATGTCGGTCACCTGGCGAAAGAGCTCGATGGCCTGTATCGGATCCTCATGCAGCAGGAGATATCCCAGCCTGAGGCGCGGGGTGAAGAGGCAGGG
>JAPPFQ010000748.1 GCA_028875135.1 Acidobacteriota bacterium | reverse complement strand
TCCTGGCCTATTGCCTCCGGGCTTGCGATCAAACAATACGGGATCCGCCTGGATTCCTGTTGCGCCACCAGGAGACCTACGGCCTGGTTCCAAGCCTCGAGCTTCTCGGCAGGACACAGCGCTGCCAACCAACTCCAGTCCCGTTCAATGACGATGACGGCATCGACGGTTCTTGCCAGATTAAGCAGAAACGGAGACGGTTGCCGCAGCCAGTCACGTGACAAGGTCCGGATCCGATCAGCCTCGTGGGCAATTGAAGTTACGTTGAGGCACGGCACGGCTCCGACCCTTTCCACGGCAAGAGACACCGCATCGATACACGCCTGCATGGAGGTGTCGCCCCGGATTTCCACAAATTGCGAAGGCTGAATTTCCAGGCCTCCAGTGGCCATATCTGCCAACTTTTTGAAGAGTGATCGCGTCACGATTTCGGCCACAGAGTCACGACCTTGAAGTTGCTGGATTCCGGAACGCCAAGAACACCGAAAAGGTACGGGACAATATTCGGAGCCTGTTGCAAATTCGGCAGCGGGAAGTTGCCCGGAAATGGCCCCAAAAGGCACAAGAACACCATTTGTGACTTTTGTGCTTTTTGTGGTTAGACAGCATTGTTTGCCGGGTGGCACGCCATATTGAAAAAGGCAGAACCACGAGAAACGTGTAGAAACAGGTCACGAATCCTCGCTTCAGTCCAATCTAAGATGATGTCGTGGTATGACTTGGCGGAAGAGTTGCCTAACGCGGTCCGGCCGCCCGTACCTCGTCGGTGACACCGCTCTCGTAGGCCTTGAAGTTTTTCTTGAACAGTCCAGCCAGCTTGACTGCCGTCCGATCGTAGGCGGCCTTGTCGGCCCAGGAACCGCGGGGCAGCATCAGCTCGCTCGGCGCCCCCGGGCATTCGGCAATCACCTCCAGGCCGAAGGTGGGGTCCATGACGGTCCGGGCGTCCCGCAAGGCTCCGGCGTAGATCGCATCCAGCATGGCCCGGGTGTACTTCAACCTGATGCGCGAACCGGTGCCGTAGGCCCCGCCCGACCAACCGGTGTTCACCAGCCAGACCTGGGCGCCGTGGCGGCGGATGCGCTGGCTGAGCATGCGGGCGTACTTTCCCGGGTGCCATACCAGGAAGGGTCCCCCGAAGCAGGGGGAAAAGGTGGCCTGGGGCTCGGTAACTCCGACTTCGGTGCCGGCCACCTTGGCGGTGTAGCCGCTGATGAAGTGGTACTCGGCCTGGTCGGGAGTGAGGCGGCTCAGTGGGGGCAGCACCCCGAAGGCGTCACAGGTGAGGAAGATCACGTCCGTGGGGTGGCCGGCCAGGCAGGGCACCTTGGCATTGGGGATGTAATCGATGGGATAAGCCCCTCGAGTGTTCTCGGTAATGGTGTCGTCGTCGAAGTCGACGTGGCGGGTCGCCTGGTCGTAGGCGACGTTCTCCAGCACGGCGCCGAATCGAAGCGCATCGAAGATCTGGGGCTCCGCCTCTCGTGTGAGGTGAATGGCTTTGGCGTAGCAGCCCCCTTCGATATTGAAAATGCCCTCATCGGTCCAGCAATGTTCGTCATCGCCCACCAGGCGCCGCTTGGGGTCGGCCGACAGGGTGGTCTTGCCGGTGCCGGAAAGGCCGAACAGGATCGAGGAGCCTTCGCCCGCCTGTTCAGCAGTGGCCGAGCAGTGCATCGACAGGACCCCTTGCTTGGGCATGGCGTAGTTCATGTAGCTGAACACGGCCTTTTTCATCTCCCCGGCATATTCGGTGCCCAGAATCACCACTTCGCGGTCCTCCAGGCTCAGGTCGACGCTGGTCTTGGAGGTCATGCCGGAAGTGTGTCGGTTGGCGGGGAAGGCGCCGGCGTTGAAGATGGTCACATCCGGCGTGCCGAAGTCCGCCAATTCCCGGGCGTTGGGCCGGATCAACATGTTCCACATGAAAAGAGAGTGGTAGGGGCGGGAGGCGATCACCCGCACCTTGATCCGGTACTTGGGGTGCCAGCCGGCGAATCCATCGGTGCAATAGATCCGTTTGCGGGTGTTCAGGTAGTCGAGGGCCCGCTCGCGGTTGATGATGAAGGGAGTCTCTCCCAGCGGCACATTGACGCTGCCCCACCAGACCTCGGCTTCGGAAGACGCGTTGCGGACCACTCGCTTGTCCTTGGGTGAGCGGCCGGTCTTGGTTCCCGAATAGGCCATGAGGGCGCCGTTGGAGGAGACCTTGCTGTCCGATTCGTGGCGGATGGCTTCCTCGTAGAGCTGGGCCGGGGAAAAGTTCCGGTAAATTCTATGGACCTGGATGCCGTGGGACTCAAGGCTGAAACCATTCATGGGCGGCGGTAAGTCCTTTCATTGTCAACAGCAATGGCAGACGGAAATCGGCCTTGGAGATAACCTGACGAGTAGCCAGGGACGCCTCGGAAGATGATGAGTCCGGCGTTTGATCGGGCTACAGCGAGGTTCGACCCTGGCTCAAGCCTTGGAAAGCGAGACGACCTCATCTTCCATCACGGGGTTGTACTGGCCGTCGCGGGCCGCGCCAGTGCACTTGGAGCGATGAAAGAAGGTCGCCTGAGCCTGGTCGGCATTCTCCGCGCGACCGTTCCAGGCCTTCAGAGTGGTCTCCTGCAAGGCCCTCCCGTAGGAGAAGCTGAGCTGCCAGGGCGAGGGCCCCAGGGCGTTCATGGCCTGCAGGTTTTCGGTGGCCTGGAGCGGGGTCTGGCCGCCCGAAAGGAAGACCACGCCCGGCACCGCCGCCGGGACGCTCCGCCGGAAGCAGCGAAGGGTGGCTTCGGCAACCTCTCCGGGGCCGGCCTGCACGGGGCACTGCTTGCCCGAGATGACCATGTTGGGCTTGAGCAGGATGCCCTCCAGGTGAACTCGATGCCGGTGAAGCTCGAAGAAGACAGTGGTCAGGGTGTCGGCGGTGACCTCCTCGCAGCGCTCGATGGTATGGTCTCCGTCCATCAGCACCTCGGGTTCCACGATCGGCACCAGTCCGGCCTCCTGGCAGAGGGCGGCGTAGCGGGCCAGGCCTCGGGCATTGCCGTCGATACAGGTGCGGCTCGGAATCCCCTCGGCGATCGTGATCACCGAGCGCCACTTGGCGAATTGCGCTCCCAGGTCCCGGTACTCGGCCAGCCGATCGCGCAGGCCGTCCAGCCCCTCGGTGATCTTCTCCCCGGGAAAGCCGGCCAGGGCCTTGGCCCCCTTGTCGACCTTGATACCCGGATGTACTCCTTTCCGCGCCAGGATTTCGCTCAGGGGAACGCCGTCGGGCCCGACCTGGCGGAGGGTTTCGTCGAACAGGATCACCCCGCTGATAAAATCCTCCATTCCCGGGGTGGTGAACAACATGCGGCGGTAAAAAAGGCGGTTGGGCTCGGTCGATTTCACATGAATGCTGTCGAATCGCTTCTTGATGGTTCCCGAGCTCTCGTCTGCAGCCAGAATTCCCTTGCCCTTCTGAACCAGGGCACGAGCGACGGACTCTAGTTTGGCCGTATCCATTTGCTTACCTCCGGGGTTGTGGGGCGCGCCTGAAGAAATGTGAGTTAAAAGGTGTGATGTGAAGCAGTTACCGGTCCAACCCGCAAGGCCTGCCGCACGGTTGTGGATTGGTGGCTAGTATAAACCAGAGTGCGTTTCGATCCAAACGAGGAAAGTCAATAAAGCAGGCCCACCAGCGCACCGGTCAGGCAGGTGGACAGGGTTCCGGCGACGATGCACCGCAGCCCCAGGCTGACCACGTCGGCCCGCCGCTCAGGGGCCATGGTGCCCAGTCCGCCAATCATGATTCCCAGACTGCCCGGGTTGGCGAATCCGCACATGGCATAGGTCATGATGACCAGGCTTCGCGGGGACAGGGCGTCTGGGGAGAGTTGGCTCAGGTTGATATAGGCCACCAGCTCGTTGATCACCATCTTGGTGCCCATCAGTTCCCCAGCGGTCCAGGACTGGCTCCAGGGAATCCCCATGAGCCACACGATGGGCGCGCTGACGATTCCCAGGATGCCCTGCAGCGTCAGGGGGCGGGAGTCGCCGAGGGGGAGGACCCCCAACACCAGGTTCACCAGGTGAATGAGGGCCACCATGACCAACAGCATGGCCACGATGTTGATGAGGAGTTGAACGCCGCGGAGCGTGCCCTTGGTGATGGCGTCCATGGAACTGCTGAACGGTTCGGGCTCAACCAGTTCCCCCGAGGTTGCCGGACCGGTCTCGGGGATCATGATCTTGGAGATGATCACGGTGGCCACGGCGTTGAGAAGGGAAGCCGTCAGGATGTGCCCGATGACGTTGGGAATCATGTCGGACAGGATGCTGGCATAGAGCACCATGACGGTGCCGGCGATGGTCGCCATTCCGCAGGTCATGACCGTGAACAACTCGCTACGGGTCATCCTGGCCAGGTAGGGCCGGATGAAGAGCGGAGCCTCCACCATTCCCAGGAAGATGTTGGCCGAGACACCCAGGCCCTCGGCGCCGCCCAGACGCAGCGTCTTTTCCAGCACCCGCGAGAACCCCCTCACCACCAGGGGCAGTACTTTCCAGTAGAAAAGCAGGGAAGAAAGGGCGCTCATCAGAAGCAGCAGGGGGAGCGCCCGAAAGGTAAGCACGTAGGTGTAGGAGGGCTCCTTCTCCTCGAAAGGCGGGGGCCCGCCTCCCAGGTACCCGAAAACAAAAGCGGTTCCCGCCTGGACCGATTCTTCCAGGGCCAGGATCACCCGGTTGAACCCCAGAAAGATCTCGCCCGAGCCGGGGACCTTCAGAAGCAGGATTCCAAGGGCCAATTGCAAAGCCAGGCCCAAGCCCACCAGGCGCAGCGACACCTGGCGCCGATGCTCGCTCATGGCCCAGGCCAGTCCCAGGAAGACAGCCAGACCGATGGCGCTTTGAACCGGCATTGCCGCTCCTTTGAAAGCAGGAATTCTATGGCTCGCCGGCTTGGCGGGTCAAGCGGGAGCCAGGGCGGACCGGTTCCGGTAAAAACAGTCCTGTCGCCCTTCTCGATTTCGTGATAAAGAAAGGGTGTTGGTCAGGGCGCCAAAGGGAGGGTACGGAACCCGATTGACCCCGTTGGCGCCGCTGCGTGAGGACAGGCCGGAGCGCAACCAGCCCAGTCTGTTCCTGCACAACCTCAATGTCTGGACGATAAGTTACTGATACTTAAAGGGCTTTGGTAGTGCCGCCAGAGACCTGGTAAGCCGTGCGGGTTAGACCCGTTCCGCAAAAAGGAGGACAGAGACCGATGAAAACTTCGACCTGCCGAGTTGCCCGCTCTTTCAAGGACCGCCGCAACTGGCTCAAAGCCGCCGGACTGGGAATTGTGGGCGCAGTCCTGGGCCGACCCCTTGCGGCTGCCGGAAAGCACCCCAAGAAGTCGGTTCAGCTCCATATCTATATTGAAACCAAGCCGGGGAAGGGTAAGAAGCTGGAGAAACTCTACCGGGACGCCTATGTCCCCGCCATCAAGGTGCAGAACGGCTTCCTCTCGACCCGCCTCCTGCGCCACTACGAGTC
>JAPPFQ010000545.1 GCA_028875135.1 Acidobacteriota bacterium | reverse complement strand
GTCACCACCTCGGTCCGCCGCATCAAGGTCTCCATGGCTTCCGGCTGTCCCTACCAAAGGGAGTTCCGCATCGCCTGGGCTCACCTGCCTCCCTGAAACCCGCTGACTTGACCGTCACTCCTGGTTCTTGAAGACACGGCCACCGGGCCCGGGGGCAGAGCTGTCGCTGCTTTCGGGGGAAAATGCTGTCTGAGGGTCCTCGCAGAGGTTCGGAGAGGCTCAGAAACCTCCAGCGTTGGCCTTTGCCTACCGATCCAGCCACCAACCTTGATACACTCGGCCTCAAAGGCCTCCATGGCCCCTTTCACTGCTCTTTTGCAAACTCTGGTGAGAAGTTCGGGTTAGTGGCTCCCCCGATCCATAACTACCAAATAGACAGTGTAAACGGTCTCGCCACCTCCGCTATTTCAACCGGCGGTTGAGGCGGATGGCCTTGAAGTGGGGTGAGCGGGCGATGACGGACAACTGGGCGCCTGTAGCTTCGGCCACAAAGGCTCTCGAGGCTTGCAGCCAGCGCGGGGAAGACTCGAGAACCGTCTCGAGGAATGCGCGGGTCCGGGCGGCTTTCCGTTCGAGCGCCGAGAGATCCCGGGGAGCTTCGGGCATGACCCTGTCGGGCGCAAGGCTCCCGGCGCCTCCCCCGGCAGACTTTCTCATTCCGACCTTTTGCGGGGAAACATCGAGCTCGAGGATGACACTGACCTTTTGCTCCAGTTTTTCGCTGGCCATGCGCTGAAGTTCTTCACCCTGGAGCTTCGCCAGGCCATCGGCCTTGCTCACGACAGTCCTCGCTGGGCTATCTTCCTTGTGAATTATACTGCGGCATCCCGCCTAGAAACCCTTGTCCCTGGCGAAACCGATCGCCTGCAGGATGTCGAGTCGCCCGAATCCGAAACGGTGGTCCTGTCCGATTTCTCCCAGCTCCTCAACCGACCCGGTGAGCAGATCCTGAATCAGGAATGCACGGTTTGTGGGCGCAACGCGTTTCTTGATGGAAGTAGCGCTCAGCAGCAGCGCCATGGCGCCGGCAACATGGGGAGTCGCCATGGAGGTGCCGTTGAAAGCGGCCCACTTGCCACCCGGCACCGAGGAGTAGACAGCCACGCCGGGAGCGGAGATCTCCGGTTTGGAATAGACGAGAGGCAGATTCTCAGGGGAAACGAAGCCGGACTCCCGGATGACATGGGTTCGACCCCCGCTGAAGGCGGCGGCGCAGTTCCGATAGTCGGTCGCCCCCACGGAAAACGAAAGCAGGTCGTTGCCGGGCGAGCCGGTGATCTGTTGACCGTCGTTGCCAATGGCGGTCACCACGGGGATTCCGGCCCGCAACGAGGTCAGGATCGCCTCGGTATAGGTGCTGGGGACCTCGGGGCCCAAGGTCACTCCACCCAGGGACATGTTCAGCACATCGACCCCGCGCTCAACCGCCCAATCGATGGCGGCAAGCACCTGAGCGTCCGTCCCTCCCTTGGCTCCGTCCAGGGCGATGGCTGCCGCCAACCTGGCTTCCGGCGCCATGCCGATCCAGCGGCCGCTGGCCCTTCCTCCGGCAATGGTGCCGGCGACGTGCGTCCCATGCTGAGCCGTGTCGTGCGGTCGGGAATCGGAGACCTCCTCCCCATTGGAATCGAATTCCGCCCAGTCCGCCACCTTCCCCTTCAGGTCAGGGTGGCTTGCGTCCACGCCGGTGTCCAGGACTCCGACCTTGACTCCTTTTCCACTGGCTCCGTAAGCCCCTCTGGCGGCCAGTCCTCCAACCGCATGAATCCCCCAGGCGCTGGCCTTGTTCTCCAGCACTCTCGAGGGCAGCGTCTTCAATTCAACCAGGCGAGGGACATGCAACATCCGGTTGGGGTAGATGTCTCCGATCAGCGACTCTTCAACCAGGCGATTCAACCTGGCCAGGTCATCCCTGGTCGTTTGCAGGACCACACACTTCGACGTCCAGAAAGACCTGGCGCCATGGGGTCCCTGCCTGAGCTGGACCAGGCTCGAGTACAGGGGCCGCAATGACTTCAGCCCCCTCGACCGAAGACCCCGCTTGCTCACCTGCCGGATGGCCGCGGCAGCGACCCGGGCCGCAACACCTCCGTCTTCTTCGAGTGCTGTTCCGGATCGAACGGACGGGGTTTCTCCAGCGGGTCCAACCAACCGGTCCGGATGAGCCGGCAGGATGTCCCGGGCGGACAGCAACAGCGCACGCCGCTGAATGGCGTGGGCAACCGCCCCCAGGAGCGTCTCCTCGTCCTTTTCCGGACGCTGCATTCGCACGATAACACTGCGATGACTCCCGGATCCCTCGTCCAGAATCCGTTCCAACTGTCTGGCAACTCGACGGGTCATTTCCCGATTCTCCCAATAGTTCTATCAAGTCAGAACTGGAACCGGACGCCCAGCTTCATCACGATGGGATCGAGGGCGGCAATGATGCGCTCCCGGTCGCCGGTCCGCAGCGAGAAATTCGTCACCGCGTTGGAGTTGAAGAGGTTGTAGATGTCCAGCAACAGGGTGAGCCGGCGCCCGTTTCCGACCGAGAACGCCTTGTCCAGGCGGACGTCGGCAATCGTCACGTTTTCGGAGCGGTTCTCGGACAGGTCACCGAGAAAGATAGGCTGGTTGGTGCCGGTGCCCGGTATGTCGACACGCTGGATCAGGGCATAGGGCCAGCCGCTCTGGTGCCGGAGGTTTGCGGACAGGCCCAAGTCTCGCGGCAGCGTGTAGCGGGCCAGCAGGCGGCCGCCCCAGTTGGTGGTCGCCTGCCGCGCGCCCACGTCGAGGCTGTGGTTCTGCCAGATGCGCCCATGCCCGCCGGAGCCGACGACCAGCGGGTCAGCGAAGAGCGGACTGCGGTTCTCCGCGGCCGCTGACCGGAATTCGTCCCGCCACTGGTAGTCGAAGCTGGCCTGCAGCAGGAAGCCTCCCTTGAAACGCCGGTTCACCGCAACCTGGAACGTGTCGTAGTCGGCCTCCATGCCTGGAAAGGCGGCAATCCGGTTGTCCACCGTCCCCGCCACCTCGTCCGGGACGCGCTGGACGTTCAGGGGGTCGCCGGTGAGGAAGTTCACGGGACAATCCCAGTCGGGGTCGGCGCTGCAGGCGATTCCGCGCCCCGCCAGGAGCGCGGCCTGCTGGGGCGCGTTCCAGATGCCGCTGTCGCCGTTTCGGTCCTTGCGCACGTAGGAAACCCGAACGGCCGTGTCCGCTGCCGGCTGGTGCTCCAGCGAGACATTGATTTCGTCGACGTATTCCGTCGGCAGATCCGCGTCCACGGGAGTCCCCTCGGCGCCGAGATCCGCACCGGTGGCGCCCTGCTCGTCCAGCTTGGCCCCCAATTCTCCGGGACCGTCGTAGATCCCGTTGCCGTTCGGATCCAGGAATGCGTACCGGACCCAGGCGGTGCTGGCGGGATTGGCGTCCTCGTGCGCGTCAGCCAGGTTCAGGTAGTAGCGGCCGTAGTGGCCCCGCAGCACCGTGCGCGGCGCCAGCGAGAACGCCACACCCAGGCGTGGCGCCCAGGTGTTCCAAACGGTGTTCGTCCGACCCTTGACAGTCCCGCTGGGGAAGAAGTCTGCGAGGAAGGGCGTGGAGACCGCGTCCAGGAAGTAGGTGCGCTGCTGCTCGAAGCGAAGGCCCAGGTTCAGCGACAGCCAGTCCACCGGTCGCCAGGAATCCTGGACGAACACGGAATGGTGCCGGTTCCGGTTGTCGGAGGCGATCTCCCCGGCGTCCGGCATGTTGAAGAGCATGATCCGGTCCACGTGGAACGGTCGGTCGTTGGCGCTGTCGTCGAGGTAGCGGATGTGTCCGGAGTTGGCGTTCGAGCCGAAGCGGCTGCTGTCGATCTGGAACTCGTAGCCCACTTTGAAATCGTGGCTGCCGCCGAAGTCCGGCACGTAGTGGTGGGCGGCAACGGAGGCCTGCGGCTTCCAGCGAACGAAAGTGAACGGCGGCGGACCGTCGAGGCCGGGAAACCAGCCGGCGCCGCTCAGGCGGCTGGTGGCCGTGTCGAGGCGCGGTGGCTGTTGTCCCGGATCCACCTGAGGCACCATGGGCCAACTGAATCCGAAGTGCTTGGCGGCCACGATCATGAAGGTGCGGTCGTTCCATACCCGCTGCCACTCCGCCTTGTGGGCCCAGCTCCAACTGGCCTGAGCCAGAACCGAGTCGGGACCGACATCGGTGGAAAGCCCCCGCTTGGGCTTCTCTTTCAGGCCCCAGTTCGTGTACCCGATCAAGCGGTCCCTGTCGGTCAGCCGAACCGTCACCTTGCCCCCGAGCTGATCGAAATCGCCCAGGTCGGTGGCTATCGAGCGATCGACCCCCGAGACGGCCTTGTCGATGCGGAAGTGGTTGTAGAAGGCGTAGAACCAGGCGCGATCGCGCAGGATCGGTCCGCCGACGTCGGCGTGGGTTTCGAAGAAGAGCAGGTTCGGATTGCCGGTGTAGCCACGCGCCTCCAGGTCGGCATCGGCGTTGTCGCCGACGAATTTCTCGTGCTCGTAATCGGCGTGCAGCATTCCGCTGAAGTCTTCGCCTCCACTCTTCATGGTCATCATGACCAGTGAGCCGGGCGCGGTCATCTCCACGTCGGCTCCGGCCGCCGTGGTGGTGAACTCCTCGATGGAATAGTAATCGAAGTAGAATCCGGTCCCTTCATCGCTCTCGGTGGTGTCGACGCCGTCGGCCAGGATCCGGTTCTGACCGCGGATGCCGAAGCTCTCGTAGCCGGTTTGCTGGCTCTTGTGCGACCCGCCCACATCGAAGCCGCGCATCCGGACTCCGGCCGTCTGGCCCAGCACCGCCCAGACATCGGTGGCGGACGGCACCTCCTGCAGCTCCGCCACGCCGAAGTCGTTCACCAGCGCCGTCCTCTTCATGTCCAGAACCGGCGCGTCGCCCGTCACGGTGATCGTCTCGGCCACGGCAGCCACCTCCAGCGCCGCGTCGATCCGGATAGCGCGGCTCCCCTCAACGATCACCCCTTTGCGAATCAACGTCCGGAACCCGGAGCGCTCGAACGTCAGTTCGTAGGACCCGCGCCCGAGGGCCCGGAAGCGGTAGGTGCCGTCGCCAAGGGTTACGGCAACCAGCGGCGCGATCAGCACACCGCCTTCAAGCGTCACCGTTATGCCTGGCACCGCCAGACCCTGTTCGTCGGTCACCGAGCCACCGATTTCCCCGGCCGTCTGCGCCTGCAACGACCCGCTGGCCAGCACCAGCAGCAACAACGCCACCCACTGTCGATCCCGCTTCATTCCTGTCTTCTCCATTGAAGGAAAAGTCGCCCGGTCGATTCTGCGTTCCTGTCAAGAGTGCCGCTCCGGCCGGCCGGACAGCCGGACCTACCCCGCCCCCAGGCCGATTCCGGTCAGGCCGGCCGTGCCCAAACGACCGTCGGTGATCCGGAACAGGTCCGGGAATCTCGACTTCCAGCGCTGGTTGGCGGAGGGAATGTACTGGCGGCTGTTCGCTTCGATGGCATGGACCCCGGGCAAATGGGCGGCCAGGCCGGCCG
>JAPPFQ010000373.1 GCA_028875135.1 Acidobacteriota bacterium | reverse complement strand
CTATGCGGTGGACGAGGTCAAGGTCACCCACACGGTGGCCCCGGCCAACTTCCAGACCCCGGTCAACATCCAGATCGTCACCAAGCGCGGCACCAACAGCTATCACGGGCGTATCGAGGGAATGATGAGGAACAACGTCCTGAACGCCAACAATCCGCGCAACCACACCCGCCCGGTGGGTACGGGAACCTGGGAAGCCGGCCTGGTGGTCAACGGGCCGGTCTGGATCCCCAAGATCTACGACGGACGCAACAGCTCTTACTGGATGCTCACCTACATCACCCGCAAGAACAATGCCGGCGACCGCCAGGTGAGTCAGCTCCATCCCGAGGCGGCCTGGCGCACCGGCAACCTGTCCTCCTGGAGCGGCAATCTGATCGATCCGGTGAGCGGCGCCCCCTTCGCGGGAAACATCATTCCCGCCGATCGTATTCACCCCATCGCCGTCAAGCTCAACACCTATCTGCGGGATCCCATCCCCGGAACCAACCGGGTGCCGGGCATCTGGACCTACCTGGCTTCGGGGGGCCGCAGGATCAACTATCGCTTCGACCACAAGGTGACCGAGACTTTCGAGGTGCTGACCTCCTATGCCGAGCATAGCGATTCCTGGGACGGCGCCGGAGGCTTCAACGATCGCTCCGTGTACGACTGGTCGGGGCCCTTCCACCAGAGCTGCTGCGCCAAGACCTTCGCCCTGGGCACTACCAACACCCTCTCGCCCACCCTGGTCAACGAGTTCCGCATCGGCTTCTACAACTGTGCTTCCTGCAACGTCTACCGGAACTACACCCGAGGCGGCAGTCCTTCGGAGACTGTGGCCTGGGCGGAAGCCAGGCTCAAGGATTTGGGTCTGACGGGCATCACGGCGCCTCCCTCCGGCGAGGCCAGTTCGGGACCCAATTTCCAGATCAGCGGCTTCACTCCCTTCAACGGCTGGGGGACCAACCTCACCCGAACCTACCAGTGGACGGTGAGCGACTCCCTCTCCTGGTACAAGGGCAAGCACAGCATCCAGGCGGGGTTCGAGATCCGGCGCCCCACCGACGAATCCAACCGGGTCTGGAGCACCAACTGGGGGACTCAAGGGTTTACCGGCGCCTTTACCGGCAACCCCTACGGCGACTTTTTGCTGGGCATGCCCACGACCATGGCCAAGAGCAACCTCCGGCCCATCATCGTGAAGCAGGCCTATTCAGTGGGGCTCTTCATCACCGACACCTACAGAGTGCTGCCCAACCTGACCTTGTCCTACGGCGTGCGCTACGACGTCTCGTCGCCCACCACGGACGAGCTGGGGCTCCACTACACCTACAGTCCGGAACGAAACGCCATCGTGGTTCCGGACGATTTCGCCATGGGCTTTATCGATCCGCTCTGGGTGCTGGACCGCAATCCCGTCATCACCGCCGATCAGGCCGGACTGCCCAAGGGCCTGTGGCGCACCGACAAGGACAACATCCAGCCCCGCTTCGGTCTGGCCTGGCGGCCCAACTTCGACGACAAGCTGGTCATCCGGGCCGGCTACGGCATGTACACCATCATGCAGCGGCTGACCCGGCTGGATTTCGTCGAAACCTTCGGACCTTTCGCTCTCTCCTACACCTTCAACAACGTGGACAACAGCAGCGGAAGGGCCCAGCCCAAATTTACCTGGCCGGTAGGGCTTCCGGATCCTGAGGTGCTGGGCGCCCCTCCCATTCCCAACCTCAGCTTCGTGAACCCCGACTCCGTCTGGCCTTACACCCAGCAGGCGAACATCAGCATCGAGAGCGAAGTCGGAGGACAGCGGGGCCGGATCTCTTACATCTGGAGCAAGGAGACCCAGATGTTCTACCGGAGGGACATCAATCTGCCCACGCCGGTGGCGGGTGTGCCCTGGAGCGACGACCGCCGCCTGGTTCGCAACTACAACTCCATCAGCGAGACCCATAACGGGGGCGGCGCCACTTACCACGCCTTCGAGGCGGTGCTCTATCCCCGCGACGTTTTCGGCTTCACCGGAGAGATCGGCTTCGCCTGGTCCAAGCAGATGACCGACGTGGTGGAGGTGCGGTTCAACAGCAATCGCGGCAACGCCAACGAGAATCCTCACTGCCGCCGCTGCGACCGGGCCGAAAGCAGCGCCGTGTCTCCCTTCCGCACGGTGAACTACGTCCACTGGCAAGTCCCCTACGGGAGAGGCCAGCGGTTCGGCTCCGGCATTTCCGGAGTCCTGAACCAGATCCTGGGAGGCTGGGAATTGTCGACCCAGACCGACTTGCTCTCCGGCCAGGGCGTCAGCACTCGTTTCACCGGCCCCGACCCCTCCGGGCTGGGGAGACGGGGGGGCCGTCCCGACTTGGTGGGAACCTGGAAGAGTTGGGAGAAGCCGGACGGCAATGACGACGACTGGTACAACGCCGGCGCCTTTGCCGTGCCCGGCAACAACATCGGACGCTTCGGCAACGCGGGAAGAAACATCCTGAGGGCTCCCAACGTGTTCTCGATGGCGCTGGGGATCTTCAAGAACTTCCCCATCGGGGAGAACATGAACATCCTCTTCTCCTCCCAGATCAAAAACCCCTTCAACTACGCCAGTTGGGGATACAGTCCCAACCAGCCGACCTTCAACATCAACTCCCCCACCGCCACCCGGCTGCCCGGGTTGCGAGCGGGAATGCGGTCAGCGCGCTTCAACATCGCATTCGAGTATTGATCGAAGGTAGCTTTTCCAACGGCCCCGGCTCTGAACGAGCCGGGGCTTTTTTTTGGCTGCCACTCCCCACCATTCGGAAGAGTGCAAGGGGGGAGTTGCAAACGGGACGTGCAGGGAAAACATGCCCCCGCGAGGTAGGCGCGCAGCGATAGCTCAAGTCAGGATTTCCCGGGAATCCTGGCTTCCTGTACAATCTCTTCTCCTGTGCAGAAAAAGGTTTACCTGAAACAAACGCCGGCGCCTGGTGGCTGGAAACCGGTTCAAAGTCGAGCATGGGCAGATTCTTGATTCACATCGATGCACAGGATATACAGGATTCTTTTCAGGAAACGGCTGGCTTTTCATGCCGGGAATCCGCACTACCGCACCGGATCATCGCCTGAGCTGGCTTCTCGTGCAGGAATCTCTCTTCGGGTTAATCCTGCCAATCCTGTCCATCCTGTGCATCGATGTTCAATAATCTTGTTCTCGACAGGCCATGAACTTCTCTTGTTTCACTCTCGCATGATCCGCCCGGCACGGTAGCGCCGGACCTGAAACAGAGGGAGCGCAAGGGTGAGTGACCCGCTCAGTCGAATTTGCCAGGCCGCTACGTTGCTGCTGGTCTGCCTCCTGGCCGCCTGCAACCTCTCCGAATACCGCCGTGCGGCCCAGGACCGGACCCCACGGAATCGACCCATCCAGGTCCGGGAAGGCGGCTACACCTCCTCTCAGGCCTGTCAGTCCTGCCATCCCGACAACTACAGCACCTGGTACGGCTCCTTTCACCGAACCATGACCCAGGTGGCTGACGCCGATACGGTTGCGGGGCCCGTCGACCAACCCTTTTCCTTCCTGGGCCAGACCTTTCGCCTGCAGCGACACGGGCGCGACGTGTGGTTCCAAATGGACAACGCCGGCCCGGCCGGCCGTTCCCGCCGTCTTCGGCTGGCCATGATCACCGGCTCCCACCACATGCAGGTCTACTGGTACGCGACCGGACACAGCCGCAAGCTGGGACAGATTCCCTACATCTATTTGATCGAGGAGCAGCAGTGGATTCCGCGCAACGCCACTTTCCTGATGCCGCCCAAACCCGAGATCAATTCCGCTCTTCCCGGCGCCTGGAACATGGCCTGCATCAAGTGCCACACCACCCAAGGGAAAACCCGTTCACCCGAGTGGGGACGCTCCCAGGTGGCCTTGACCGATTTGAGCTTCGATACCCGTGTGGCAGAGTTCGGGATCAGTTGCGAGGCCTGCCACGGACCGGGGGAGGCCCACGTCCTGCTTAACCGCAATCCGCTACGCCGCTACGGCTTTCACCTGAATGGGACTCCGGACCCCTCTATTGTTCAACCGGCTCGCCTCTCTCATGAACTCTCCTCCCAGGTCTGCGGCCAGTGTCATGGCATCCTGGAATTTTATGAGAAAGACGACTTTCAACAGTGGATGGACCACGGCTATCCCTACCGGCCCGGCCAGGTGCTTTCTGAAACCAAGCTGGTGGTCCGGCTCCAGGACAGGGAGAAGCCGCGACAGCGACAACTGGCCAAGCGCAAACCCACCTACTGGGAGGAGAAGTTCTGGTCGGACGGCATGGTTCGGGTTTCGGGGAGGGAGTACAACGGCCTGATCGAAACCCCCTGCTATCAGCGCGGGGAGCTGTCCTGCCTTTCCTGTCACGCCATGCACCAGTCGCCTGAGGATCCCAGGCCCCTGAGCCTCTGGGCCAACGACCAGCTCAAACCAGGCATGCGGGGCAACCAGGCCTGCCTGCAGTGCCACGATCAGGCCCGCTTCGAGACCCCGGCCCATACCCACCATCCGCCGGCCTCCAGCGGCAGCCGGTGCTACAACTGCCACATGCCCTACACCACTTACGGAATCCTCAAGGCCATCCGCAGCCACCAGGTCGATACGCCCACGGTGCAGGCCAGTCTGCAAACCGGACGTCCCAACGCCTGCAACCAGTGCCACCTGAACAAGACCCTGGAGTGGGCGGCTTCTCACCTGGAGGAGTGGTACGATGTCCCCAAACCCAGGCTATCCCGGGAGGAACGCTCGGTGGCGGCCTCGCTGTTGTGGCTGCTGCGCGGCGACGCCGGGCAGCGGGCCTTGATGGCCTGGAGCCTGGGCTGGGATTCGGCCCGCCAGGTCTCGGGAACAGACTGGATGCCGCCTTTCCTGGGACAGCTCCTGGAAGACCCCTACGATGCCGTGCGCTTCATTGCCGCACGCTCCCTGAGGCGGTCGGAGGCCTTCGCCGATTGGAATTACGAGTTCTTCGGCCCCACCCAGGTGAGGGAGGCGGCCCATCAGGAGGTCCTGGAACGCTGGCGTAGCCTTCCCCACGAGGCGAACAGGCCGGAGGTCCTCATCGATGCCGAGGGCGCCGTGCGCCGGAGTTTGCAGGAACGCCTGCTGCGCCAGCGAGACGATCGGGTCGTCAGTCTGGCCGAATAGCCCACCTCATCCCAAGGATACCGAACCGGAGGCACTGAGCAGTGGAACCGGATTCAACTCCTACAGCCGCCGAAACCGCCACCGCCACCTACCTCCGCCGCCACCTGCGCTTCGGTTGGTGGTCCCTGCTCTGCTTCCTGACCCTGGGAATCGTGCTGGAGTCCTTGCACGGATTCAAGGTGGGCTGGTACCTGGACGTGGCCAACGAAACCCGGCGGTTCATGTGGACCCTGGCCCATGCGCACGGGGTCCTGCTGTCGCTGGTCAACCTGGCCTTTGCCTTGACCTTACCTCACTTGGCGGCAGACACGGTGCGCCTGGCTCGTCCGGCTTCGCCCTGCCTGATGGGCGCCACCTTGTTCCTGCCGGGAGG
>JAPPFQ010000003.1 GCA_028875135.1 Acidobacteriota bacterium | reverse complement strand
GATCTACACCTTCCGCTACCGCTCCGTTCCCTATCCCATGCTCCAGACCTTCGACGCTCCCAGCGGGGAGTCGTCCTGCGTGCGCCGGCCTCTCTCCAACACGCCTCTTCAGGCTCTGACGACTCTCAACGAACCGGTTTTCCTGGAAGCGGCTCGAGCCCTGGCCCTGCGGACGCTGCGCGAAGGCGGAGACAACCGGGAGCAGCGGCTCAACTACGCCTTTCGCCGGTGCCTGGCACGGCAACCCACTCGGGCCGAGGTAGGACGTCTGCTGGCATTCCTGAGTGAACAGAAGCATCGGCTGGCCGACGGGTGGGTCAGCCCCTGGGACCTGGCCGGCTACAGTCCCGAAGAACGCCCGAAGCTGCCGGACGGGACCACCCCGGTCCAGTTGGCGGCCTGGACGGCCCTGTCCCGCGTGCTGCTGAACCTGGATGAGACCATAAGCAAGGAGTAACGAAGTAAGAAGTTTGAAGTAAGAAGTTTGAAGTAGGAAGTTTGAAGTGAGAAGTTTGAAGTGGGAAGTTTGAAGTGAGAAGTTTGAAGTGGGAAGTGGGACGAAGGACGAAAGAATAGGGAAGAAGGATTTAGCCATGAGCAATCAGCATCGAACCGGAATTACGGATCCCCATGAGATCTCCCGCCGCTGGTTTCTGGCCCAGTGCGGCGTCGGCCTGGGATCGGTGGCGCTGGGCCAACTGCTGGGAGAAGCCGGCCTGGCCGCTGCCCGGCAGCAGGGCAGCGATCCTCTGGCTCCCAAGGCGCCCCACTACGCGCCCAAGGCCAAGAACGTCATCTTTCTCTTCATGGCGGGAGCTCCCAGTCACCTGGAACTGCTGGATTACAAGCCCCAACTGACCCGGTTCGACGGGACCATGCCGCCCGCCGAGCTGCTCGAGGGCTATCGGGCGGCCTTCATCGACCCCCATTCCACGCTGCTGGGCCCCAAGTTCAAGTACAGCCGCCACGGCCAGAGTAATGCCGAAATATCGGAGGTGCTGCCCCACCTCGGCAGTGTCGCCGACGACATTGCCATTGTGAAGTCCATGACCACCGACGCCTTCAACCACGCGCCCGGCCAGATCCTGATGAACACCGGATCCCAACAGTTCGGCCGGCCCAGCCTGGGGTCCTGGGTTACCTACGGTCTGGGCAGCGAGTCCCGGGACCTGCCTGCCTTCGTGGTCTTCAGCTCGGGCAGCAAGGGACCCAGCGGCGGCAACGCCTGCTGGGGGAGCGGCTTCTTGCCCACCGTCCACCAGGGCGTGACTTTCCGCAGCGCCGGAGAGCCCGTCCTCTATCTTTCCAACCCGAAGGGCGTCGATTCCGGCCTTCAGAAAGCGTCGCTGGACGCGGTTCGGGATCTCAACCGCATGCGGCTTCAGGCCATCGGGGACCCCGAAATCGCCACGCGCATCAACTCCTTCGAGATGGCCTTTCGCATGCAGTCCAGCGTGCCCGATCTCATGGATATCTCCACCGAACCCCAATCCATCCTGGATCTCTACGGGGCGCAACCCGGGAAGTCCTCCTACGCCAACAACTGCCTGCTGGCCAGGCGCCTGGTGGAGAGAGGGGTCCGTTTCGTGCAGCTCTTCCATGAGTCCTGGGACCAGCACGCCGACCTCACCAACCGCATTCAGACCAACTGCAAGGACACCGATCGACCCTCGGCGGCTCTGCTCAAGGATCTCAAGCAGCGGGGGTTGCTGGATGAAACCCTGGTGCTCTGGGGAGGCGAATTCGGGCGCACGCCCATGGTCCAGGGGCCTGAAACCGACGGCCGCGACCACCATCCCAACGCTTTCGCCGTGTGGCTGGCCGGCGGAGGCATCCGCCCAGGAACTACCTTGGGAGAGACCGACGAGCTGGGCTTCAACGTGGTGAAAGACAAGGTCCACGTGCACGACCTGCACGCCACCATTCTCCATCTGCTCGGGTTCGACCACACCCGGTTGACCCATCGTTTCCAGGGAAGGGACTTCCGGCTGACCGACGTGCACGGGAATGTGGTAAAGCAGCTCCTGGCCTAGACGGTGTGGAAGCCGGGCAAGCCCGGAAGCGCGGCGTAGGATTTCGAACAGCCCCTTTCCCGACCATGCCGAACAGCAGCCTCCTTCCACCGTCCTTCCCCACCATCCGCAGCACGCGAAACGCACACAAAGGAGATCCCATGTCGAAGGCATTTCCGGTTCTCATCGCCATGGTTCTGTTCCTGGCGGGATGCGCCGCCAATGAGCAACCCCCCGTTTCGGAGGAAGCCGCTACGCCGGATCGCCCCCTGGAAATCTACTGGGTGGATGTGGACGGGGGAGCCGCCACTCTGATCGTCACTCCCGGCGGCGAGTCGGTCCTGGTGGATGCCGGAGAGGACCGGGAGAGCCACGCCGCCCGGATCCATCGGGTGGCCAGTGAGGTTGCCGGCCTGACCCAGATCGACCACTTCGTGGCTACCCACTGGCATGGAGATCACTACGCCGGAGCGACGCGGGTGCATCAGCGGATCCCCATCAGGAACTTCTATGATCGGGGGTTTCCCAGCGAAAGCGACTACGCCGCCAAGGGCGACTTGAAGCGGGCCAAGGCGGGGATCGCCAAGTATCGGGAAACGACCGGGGGAGGTTCCCGGACGCTCAAGCCCGGCGATGAGATTGCGCTCAGGCAGTCAGCAGGGCTGCCGAAAGTGGGTCTGCACTGCCTGGCCTCCGCCGGAGAGTTTCTGCCGACAAGCGGAAACTTCACCCGCAATCCGTTTTGCGCTGCAAGGACGTCCAAACCACCGGACGAAACCGACAATGGCCAGAGCCTGGTGTTGTTGTTGAGCTACGGCGACTTTTCGTTCCTGGACACGGGAGACCTGACCTGGGAGTTGGAAGCCGAGCTGGTCTGTCCGGTGAACCGGGTCGGAACGGTAGACCTGTTTCAGATCAGCCATCACGGACTGGACTCCAGCAACAACCCGGTCATGATCGAGAGCATTCGACCGCGGGTCGTCGTCGTCAACAACGCTCCCAAGAAGGGCGCGGAACCCGAGACCATGAAAACCCTGATGCGGGTGGAGGGGATTGAAACCGTCTGGCAGGTTCACCGCAACCTTCGGACCGGTCCCGAGTTGAATACCGATCCACGGTTCATCGCCAACCCCGAGGGGGAAGCCGGCCAGTTCATCAAGGCCTCGGTCCGGGCCGATGGAACCTTTACGGTGCAGATCGGCAAGGAAGGCACCCTCGAGAACTACGCCGGAAACTCCTCAAAAGCAGCAACCGCCGAGAATCAGGGTTGAGCCCGCACCACCCAGGTAACCCCCAACCTCAAGAAAACTTCCACTGCTTCACCCTTGGCGGGTGGGCTCTCACCGCCTCCTCATTCACCTCGGTGCCCCAGCCCGGGCCGCTGGGCAGGTGCAGATACCCCTCCACGATGCTGGGTTTCACGGTGACCAGGTCGTCGTACCAGGGAACCGTATCGGGGTCGATCTCCATGATCCGCACGTTGGGAGCGACCGAGCAGAAGTGCGCGCTCATCATGGTGGCCAGGGGGCTGTAAAAGTTGTGGGGAGCCACGTTCACCTCGTGGATGTCGGCCAGCGAGGCAATCTTCAGCGACTCCGCCAATCCGTTCCAGGGGACGTCGACAATGGCTACATCCATGGACTGCTGTTCCAGGTAAGGCTTGTAGTCGCGCCTGCCGAACAGGCATTCGCCCGAGGCCAGCGGGATTCGAGTGCCGCGGCGAATCCACTGCAGGGCCTTGGGATCCCGGCTGTCGATCTCCACCCACAGCAGATCGAAAGGCTCCATGGCCCGGGCCATCTTCAGGAAGCCCTCGGTCTTGAAGTTGAAATTCAGGTCGACCAGGATGTCCATGTCGGGACCGGCGCCTTCCCTGAAGGCCTCCAACTGGTCGCAAATGGCCCGCAGGACCGACCGTTCCGCATTCAGGGCCGGAAACTCGTCGACCAGGGAGAAGCCGGGGATGTGCAGGCGCGGTTTTCCGTCCAGCAGGAAGATGTTGGTCTTTAGAGCCGTGAATCCCGTGGCCGCCACTTCCTTGCCCACGGCCACCACGTCGGCCAGCGTCTTTACCGGAGGGATGCCCATTTCCTGGTGCCAGGCCACCCGGTAGGTTCCGCAATGGGACCAGTAGAGGCGGATCCGGTCTCGCACCGGTCCGCCCAGCATCTCGCTGACTGAAATTCCCAGGGACTTGGCCTTGAGGTCCAGCAGCGCGTTTTCGATGGCCCCCAAGGCCTGCTGCACCAGGCCCCCGCTGGCCTGGCGCCTGACGGCATAGAGCATGGCGCCGATGGCCTCGTAGGCTCGAGGGTCTCTTCCCAGCAGCGTGGGCGCCAAGTGTTCGATGACGGCCGACACCCCCATTCCGCCAAAGGACTCGTTGAATTCGCTCCAGCCGGTGAGACCGTCGTCGGTGGTGATCTTGAGGTAATCGAAGTTGCGGCATCCCGCATCGGCGTGCAGGCATTCCAACCGGCTGATTTTCATGGTCGCTCCTTGTTCAATGGTTCAATTGGTAGAAAACCGGAGCTACTTGCAAAACTCGCAGCGGGGCAAGTCATCTTGCCTGCAAACCTGAGGTTCTGCCATTTTTCATAATCAGGTGCGACTTGGTGAAAAAGCTGCTAAACCACTAAAAGCACAAAAGGCACAAAGGGCGCAATTTGTGTTTTTTGTGCCTTTTGCGGCCATTCCCCGTAAACGTCCCGCTGCCGAATTTTGCAAAAGGCTTAACCGGTTTAACTGGACAGGATCCTTGTTCCCGATCGGCCCGGATGATCCGCGCGGCAGGGCTCCCCGTCCGCCTTGCCTGCCATCCCCCACTCGGCTATAATCAGCCGACTTTTGAGCTACCGCACTTGCAGCGCCCGTAGCTCAGCTGGATAGAGCGTCGGCCTTCGAAGCCGCAGGTCGGGGGTTCGAATCCCTCCGGGCGCGCCAGCTCTATTGCAAAATTCCGGGCACCGGAACCTCCGCCCGGCGTCCCCGCCGGACCCATTGGCAGGAAGCCGGAAACGGACCGGGGAATCCGAAAGCAATTGTAACCCGGCCTTTCAACTCGCATCGATGGCTTCCGGCCGCGATCGGGGAACCCATGGCATCTTCAGACCAGAAGAACCGCCCTGTCCTGTCCCAGGGCGGCGCCTGTCGCGCCTGCCTGCTTGCGGCCCTGGTTTGCATCCTGCTGGTCCCGGTCTTCGTGTTCACCGGCGCGGCGCGGTTCATCGGACCGGCAGTGATTCTGCTATTCAGCCTGCTGGCCATCGCCGTGGGCAAGAGCCGCAACTATTCTGCCTTTGCCTTCACGCTCTGGGTGGCCGCCTTCGTGGCCGCGGCCATGTTTTATCCCGCCGCCTTTCACACCTGGTCCGGGTTCGAGCTCAGCACGCTAATGGTGCCGCTCATCCAGATCATCATGTTCGGCATGGGCACCCAGTTGACTCCCGGTGACTTCCTCCGGGTGTTTTCCTTTCCCAAGGCCGTGATCATCGGTCTGGTCCTGCAGTTTTCGGTCATGCCC
>JAPPFQ010000695.1 GCA_028875135.1 Acidobacteriota bacterium | reverse complement strand
CAGTTCCGACAGCCAAGTGCAGGAGGTCGGAGTCAGTGGATTGAGAGGGTGTCGCTCGGGACTCGGGCCTCGGGCCTTAAGGCTAGGTCCTAGTCGACTTCTTTCTCCCGGGCAGGCCGGTCCAGCAGGTGCCAGAGGAACCCGAGCAGGGAAAGGGTGCCGATGGTGATGGGGATGACCCAGATCCCCTGTTCCAGGGTCCCGCTGTGGTCTCCCACAAAGCCGATGTAGTAGGGTCCCATGGCCGCGCCCAGGTGCCCCAGAGCCTGGGTGATTCCGAAGGCCCTGGCGGCCTGGCGCCGGAATCGCAGCGCCGTGAAGGACTGCAGGGCAATGGCGTCGCCGCTCATTCCCATCCCCGCCACGAAGGTCATGGCCAATGCGAGCTCATAGCTCCCGCTGAGAATGGTCAGGACATAAAAAATGGCTCCCACGCCGGCGCTGCAACCCAGCAGGATGCGCTCGGGGATGCGCCCGCCCAACCAGGTCCAGATCACCCGTCCGGCGATGAAGCCGGTGATGTTGACGGCAATCATCGATCCCACCTGGGTCTCGGAGAGAAGCAGGCGCTTGGCGAAAAGCCGGCCCAGCCAGACCACCGCGCCCATCTGGCCGATCCCGTGCAGGGTAAACGCCAGGCCGATGAGCCACAGCGAGGGAGACAGCACCAGGCGCCGGCCGGGCGATGGGTCGCCTTCGTTTGCCGCCGGGGGAGTCCACTCCGGTATCGAGGGCACCGTCAGACGGGTCAGCAGATAGAAGCCCGTCAGGCCGGCATAGGGAATCCACCAGGGCCAGCCTCGTTCCAACCAGGCATGGTCCACGTAGGCCCCCAATCCCAGCGGAGCCAGGGTGCCGCCAACCGCCATGGTCAAGGCCAGGGCCGCGAAGACCCGTTGGCGGGATTCCTGAAATTGGTGGGCTGTGATGGTGGCATAGACTACGGTGAGCCAGACCTGCCCCGCCCCCATGAGGACGGCGCCGGCTTGCGCCATCAGCCAGTTCTGGGCGCCCCCCAACAAAAGAAAGCCGAGCGCGCCGACGACGAGGCCCCGTTTCACCGACGCGGCCGGACCTCTGCGATGGGTGACCTGCCCGGCCAGGATGTTTCCGGCAAGGGCGCCAAGGAAAAAGAGCGCCTCGGCCCGGCCCTGCATTTCATAGCCGGCCTGGAACAGCTTCTCGAAAACCTTGAAGGTGACCGGCAGCAGGTTGATGGTCATCCCCACCAGCAAGCTCAGGCCGATCGAGAACCAGAAGAGCCTGTTCCCGGTCGGAAGCGGAGGTCTGCCAGGGGGAGAAGCGGGAGGGGAGATGTCGGGAGATCGCTGGTCCATGAGACGGGTTCCGGCCGCCAAGTCCAGCGGAGCCTAGCAGAGGCCGGTCGAGATCGTCACCCGCTACTACCTGCGCGGGAAATGACCCGTTCCGGGTCCGGCCCCTCCGGCGGCATCTCGTCGGAAATCTGCAGAGCGGGTTAGCTCTGGCCGGGATCCAGTTCAGCGCAAAGGCAGTCCATGAACTGGCGGGCGGTGCGCCCCGAACGGGCGTTGTAGCGCTGAGCCCATTGCAGCGCGCGCCGTTCCAGGTCCCCGGGCTTCAAGTTGAGGCCGCGCCTCCCGGCCATGGCGTTAACGATGGCCAGGTACTGCTTCTGATCGGGAGCCACAAAGGACAACTGGATGCCGAAGCGGTCGGCCAGCGAGACTTTTTCCTGCAGAGTATCCTGGCGCCTGATCTCGTCACCCTGCAAGTCGTTGCGGTCCGAGAAGAACTCCCGAATCAGGTGGCGGCGGTTGGAGGTGGCATAGACCACCACGTTGCCGGGGCGTGATTCCAGGCTTCCCTCCAGCACGGCCTTCAAGGTCTTGTATTGAGTCTCCCCTTCCTCGAATGAGAGGTCGTCCACGAAAACGATGAAGTGCTGCGGCCTCTCCCTGAGCAGGCTCATTACCCGGGGAAGGTCATTCAGATCGTCGCGGGAGACTTCCACCATGCGCAGGGAGGAGCCGGCAAAGCGGTTCAGGAGCGCCTTGATGGCCGACGACTTCCCGGTCCCACGATCGCCGTAAACGAAGACATTGTTGGCCGGGTGGCCCGCCAGGAAGTATCCGGTGTTCCGGACCAGCCACTGCTTCTGGTCCTCGTACCCCACCAGGTCTTCCAGGGTGATGGGGTCGGGCGACGCAATGCCCTCCAACGCGCCGCCGCGGGATCGCGGGTTCCAGTGAAAGGCCCGGAACTCGCCGAATATTCCGGTGCCGTTCCGGGAGTAGAAGGCGGCCAACTCCGGCGCCAGAGAATTCCAGTCAGGCGCCCGGCTCAGCCTCCGTTTCATCTCCAGGCGTTGGTCGGAGAGCGGCTTGCAGGGGGTTTCCTCCGCCCGCAGCCGGTCCCAGCCCGGCCAGGCTCCATCCCAGCCTATCATCCGGAAGGCGGCTGCCACCTGCTCGCTTCGCAAGGAAAAGAGCTCTCGCAGCCGGGCCAGGTCCGCTTCCGCCTGAAGGACCAGCGAAGGACCCAACCGGTTCGGACCGTGAACCTCGGCCCCCCGGGAAAAGGGATTCTCGTCGCACAGCACCAGGTTCAGCAGGTGGTTCTGCCAGGGAGTGCCCACGGCCGGCTCTCGCCCGGGAACGGCTTGCGAAGCCAGGCCGGAAAAAAAGGAGGCGTAGCTGGCGGCAACCCTCCTGGAAACCTTGGCGGTGTGGAGGCGGCTGCCGGCGATTCCTCCCAGGAAATCGAGCAGAGACGCCACCACCGGGTCTCTCAGGACGGCCCGGAAGATGACCAGTCGATGGGCTTGTCGAACCAGCGAGCGCAGGGATTCGATGGCATCGTCCACCTCGGAATCCAAGACCGGTTCCGCCCGCTTTCTCATCGCATCCTCCCTCCGGATGTCGAGAGAACTTAAACGTTTGCACCTGGATTGTCAATTGGAGGGGCTACCGGCTGGCACCTCTGTCACCACTGCATTGAAGGCCTCCCGGCGGTGACGAATGTTGGAAATCGATCGGGCGCTGGGTGTCCCTGTGGTAAGAGCGCTGCCGCGCCTCCTCAGATCGCTCCCGCCTTACGAATCCCTTGGGGAAAGATGGGACTGCACACACCTGAAACAGGTGACAAAATAAGTCCCTCGACGCTAAGATTCCTGCAATGCCTTCTCCGTACAACGTACCAAAAACGACGCATTAGACCTTTTTTCCTGAGTGCCTGTGGCCGGAACATTCGTTTTGCGGCGCAGACTCCTAGGTCTTTCCGGTGAATCCAATCTGATCGGTGCAAAAAGGGAATGCAAATGGATAACCAGCAGTTTTTCGACGCGCTAGGATTCCGATTGGACAAGGCGGAAGAGGTGGTTCATGAGCTCGACCGTCGATTGGCGTTCCGATTCAACGTTCTCATGTACCTGCGGGATGATGAATTGGGACTCTCTAGAATCATCGCCGATATGCTCGATCCCAAGGCCTGCCATGGCCAGGGAACACTATTCCTTAAATTATTTCTGGGAATGGAGGGACTGAAACACCGACGAGAATGGCCTGAGCCCGGTGGGAACCAGATCCCGGTTGTAGTCACGCGTGAGCGGCGAACTTCTTCCGGACGGAAAATTGACATCACTGTTCAGATTGGCGACTCCGACAAAAATTCCTATTGCCTAGCCATCGAGAACAAACCCTACGACGCCGACCGGCCCAATCAGATCAAGGACTACCTCGACTACCTCAAGGGAGAATACTGCGACCGGTTTCTACTGATCTACATACCGCCGACCGGCCAGGGTCCTTCAGAAAATAGCATTACCAAGAGGGAGCTTGAGAAATGGAAAGAAGAGTTTGCCATCATGCCCTACCATGAAGATCCGGAGGGGCCAGAGGATAACTTCTTTGACGACTATCGCATTCCGCACTCGCTCGCCGACTGGATCAAGGAGTGCCGAAAGAACTGCGAAGTGGATCGGCTGCGCTGGTTCCTTGGGGATACGATAGCGTTCTGCCAATGGAAATTTGGAGGCCAACGCATGACTTCCAGTCCCGAGAGAGATGAAACAGCTAAATTCGCGTTGAAGAATTCTTGCAATCTGAAAACCGCTCGGGCGGTATACGACTCCTGGCCCGAGGTAACAAAACAAGTATGTGAACAGTTTCTGAAGGAACTATGTTCCCGGATCGAGACGTCAGTGAAGGAAGTTGCGACTCTGAAGAAATTTGCCGACGACATGGAGTTCGGCTGGTATTGCAACGGAATCGGCCTGTATCAATGCGGGATCTGGCTAAACAGGCAGGGCTGGACTCCATATCAAATGCAACTAACCGATAGGCCGTATTCTCAAAGCCTAACAAGCATTCTGCTCGAGAATCAAAGCGCAGGTCCGAACAATTGGGGAATCGGTGTCCACTCTCCAATAGGCGAGAGCGAGATGAATGGCGAAGATAAGAATAGGCGAAAGCTTCTGAATGACAAGCTTGCGGATGCGTTTGGTCATCGCAAGACTGACCATTGTCCAGTATGGTTGACATTGCCTCGGGACAAAAGGGATTGGGCCCCACGCGTCTTGGATCTGTATCAGGAGTACGAAAATCAGGGTGGAGAGATCATGAGCTACTATGTGGATCGGTTCACTGAAATAGCAAAAAAAGCGATACCGATCATCAATGACATTGAGGGTCCGAAGGGTGACAACTGAAGCGCAATTGAAGGGCAAAAAACCGAATGACTCCGTTACGGTCAATGGCCACGGGACCCACCTGAATCCGGATGATGCCAATGCCTACTACGACCGGGGTTGCGCCAAGATCGAGTTGGGCAAGTTCGATCAAGCGATAGCGGACTTGGACGAAGCGATTCGGTTGAATCCGGATGATGCCTACAGCTACAACTGCCGGGGGGTTGCCAACAGCAATTTGGGGCGGAACGCTGAAGCTATCGCAGACTTTGACACAGCAATTCGCTTGAATCCTGACTATGTCGACGCCTATGCGAACCGGGGTTTGGAAAAGACTGACGTGGGCCAATACGCCGAGGCTATTGCCGACTATGACGAAGCCATCCGCTTAAGTCCGAAAGATGCCGACACGTACGTTCGCCGGGGCATCGCGAAGGGTGAGTTGGGATGCTACGATGAGGCGATTGTTGACTACGACAAGGCGGTCCGTCTGAATCCAGGCGAAACCCACGTCGCTACCGTCTACCTATTGCGTGCTAGCACGAAGTGCGTGTTGGGAAAGCATTATCAGGCCATCACTGATTACGACGAGGCAATCCGTTTAAAGCCTGACGACGCTAATTTGCACCGTTGCCGGGGTTATGCCAAGCTCCATTTAGCCAAGCACGAAGATGCTATTTCCGATTATGACAAAGCGATCCGCTTGGATCCGAATGGCGCTGAGGCTTACCACGAACGGGGGATCGCCAAGAGTAAATTGGACGGATTCGGTGCCGCCATTGCCGATTTTGATGAAGCGATTCGATTGGACGGGGCTTCCCCGCAAGTTTTCTACAACAGAGGCGTCGTGAAGTCCGAGTTAGACCGCTACGAG